>JBAZEQ010000023.1:0-15938 GCA_041653855.1 Ignavibacteria bacterium
CATAAGTAACACAATCTGTCATACCGCAAAGTTTTTATGCGGTATCCAGAAAATAAAATAAGTATGAAGAAATGGAAAATAAGACTTACTTTGTTTATATTCTCGCCAGCAAAAAAAACGGAACACTCTATATTGGTGTTACAAATAATCTTTTAAGACGAATAATAGAGCATAAAGAAAAAATAATAAAAGGCTTTTCTGAGAAATATAATGTTATCCATCGTGTCGGGGAGTCTTCCTGATTTATCGGGAGACTCCCGACACAAAATATTTATTTACTTCTTATCATCCACTACTTCGAAATCTGCGTTTTCTACTTTACCTTCATCTTTTTTCTGTTCACCTGCACCACCGGCTTGTTGACTGCCTGCTCCGGGTTCCTGTCCGCCTGCAAAGCCTTGTCCACCTGCAAATCCCTGTCCATCTGCTCCGGGAGCACCTTGAGTTTTAGCCTGTGAATACATCTGCTGTGAAGCTTCGTTCCACGTAGCATTATACTGCTCGATAGCGGATTTTAGTTCGTTTGTATTGGTACCTTTATTTGCTTCTTTTAATCTATCTATTGCACCCTGAATCTTTGCACGTGTTCCCTGGTCGAGCTTTCCTTCGAATTCTTTCAATTGTTTTTCACCTTGAAACACCATCGTATCTGCTTGGTTTTTCAAATCAATTTCTTCTTTTTTCTTTTTATCATCTGCTTCGTGTTCTTTTGCATCTTTTTTCATTTTTTCGATTTCAGTATCGGTTAAGCCTGATGAATGCGTAATCTTTATATCCTGCTGTTTACCCGTTCCCAAATCCTTTGCGGCAACGTTTAAAATACCGTTTGCATCTATATCGAATGTAACTTCTACTTGAGGAAGTCCTCTTGGTGCGGGTGGAATTCCATCGAGATGGAATCTGCCGAGTGTCCTGTTATCTATTGCCATTGGACGTTCGCCCTGCAAAACGTGTATTTCAACCGAAGGCTGATTATCCGATGCTGTCGAAAATACCTGTGATTTCTTTGATGGTATTGTTGTATTTGCTTCGATTAATTTTGTCATTACTCCGCCAAGCGTTTCGATACCGAGAGATAATGGAGTAACATCGAGTAATAATACATCATTCACATCGCCTGTTAATACGCCACCCTGTATAGAAGCACCTATAGCAACTACTTCATCAGGATTCACACCTCTGTGCGGTTCGATTCCGAATAAATTCTTTACCATTTCCTGAACTTTTGGTATACGTGTAGAACCACCGACTAATATTACTTCATCTATTTCATTTTTATTATACCCTGAATCTTTTAATGCTTTTTCACAAGGAGTGATTGTTCTGTCTAATAAATTACTTATTAATGATTCGAATTTTGCTCTTGTAATAGTTTCGAGCAAGAATTTCGGTCCGTCTGCGGTTGCAGTTATATATGGTAAATTTACTTCCGTTTGTGTACTATTTGAAAGTGCTTTCTTTGCGTTTTCAGCAGCTTCTTTTAATCTCTGCAGAGCCATTGGGTCTTTTCTTAAATCTATACCTTCTTTTTTCTGAAATTCATCAGCAAGATAATCCATAAGTCTCTGGTCAAAATCATCACCACCAAGATGTCCGTCACCATTGGTTGATTTTACTTCAAACACACCATCACCAAGCTCTAATATGGAGATATCAAACGTTCCACCGCCTAAATCATATACTGCTACTTTTTCATTTTTCTTTTTCTTGTCAAGTCCGTATGCTAATGCTGCTGCCGTAGGTTCGTTTATAATTCTTTTCACATCGAGTCCTGCAATTTTACCTGCATCCTTTGTCGCCTGTCTCTGGGAATCGTTAAAATAAGCGGGTACTGTAATCACAGCTTCTGTTACCGGTTGCCCGAGATAATCTTCAGCAGTCTTTTTCATCTTTTGCAAAATCATTGCGGAAATTTCCGGTGGAGAATACACTCTCTTCTGATTTGAACTTTTATCATCGATTTCTACTCTTGCTACATCATTGTCTCCTCTAATCACTTTATAAGGTACTTCGGTTATTTCGGTCGCTACTTCGTCATATCTTCTTCCCATAAATCTTTTTATCGAGAAAACTGTGTTAGTAGGATTTGTAACTGCCTGACGCTTTGCAGGGTCACCGACAATCCTTTCACCTGTTTTTGTAAACGCAACAACGGAAGGAGTGGTTCTTCCACCTTCCGAGTTCTGTATGACTACCGGGTCGTTTCCTTCCATCACTGATACGCATGAATTTGTAGTTCCTAAGTCTATTCCTATTATTTTACCCATTTTTTGATTCCTTTCTAAGAATCCTCGTTCCCAAACTTCTGTTTGGGAATGTTTATTTATACAAATACCACTCCGGGCATTACCCGGAATGGTTTTAATTAATCAATTATTATTTAATATTATTATAGTTGTTTTCACTCTCGAGCGTGAAAACTTTTTACAAATTATTTAACCTTTATTTCTTTTACTTCCGGTTTCACTTCTTCTACTTTCGGTAATGTAATTATGAGCAATCCGTCTTTAAACTCTGCATCTATGTTATCTTTTTTAATATCATCACTTAAATTAAAGCTTCTGCAAAATTCACCGTAATAAATTTCATTCATAATCAAATTCGTTTCTTCGGATTTGTTCTGATGTTTCTTTGTACCGCTGATAGAGAGAGTGCTATTTTCAAGTGATATCTTCACATCTTCTTTCGGGATTCCGGGCATCTCGATGTTTAGATAAAAATTATCTTTATCTTCGCTGATTCTTACTCTTGGAGTGAAATTGGAAGTGTTTAACACTTCATCTCTCATCGAAAAAAACGGATAATTGAATACTGACTTGAATGTATCTCCGAATAAGTCATTTTCTTTTTTAAATTTTATTAGGTTCATAATTATTTCTCCTTATATTTTTTTATTTTTTATTATTTATTTTATGTTTGCTTATTAAGTAGCAATATGCGTGCCAATGCGGAAATTTGATAAAAAATAAAGAAAGCATAAAATGCAGAGAAAAATATTTCGTATACTAAGAAATATTATTCTATTTGTCGTGAAATATTTTTCTATTACCAAGAAATTATTTTCCCTAAAAGGAAGTTTTGTGCAAAAAAAATCCAGTCACTGGTTGCGGGGTGACTGGATCTCATTAAAATAAGAAAGGGTAAATCTTATTTTTTGTAAATACTCAACCTAACATCTTGCACAATTATTATCTGTTACAAACATAACCACTATATAAATAAAAGTCAAGAGAAAAATTCTTAAAGTGTAGCTTTAAGTATCTTTTTTAATTAGTAATTTTATGTTACTTATTTTGATGATTCTAAACAGGTTTGAAGATGTAAGGTATGCAATTATAAGGAAAAAGTAAATTATCACCTTTATTAATAACCGTATTTCCAGATAGTTTTGAATATAATAGAATATTGCGAAGAGTATAGCGGCAGATATGGATAGTATTAAAATTGCTTTCCATTGATATTCAATTTTATATAATTTTTGTGACAGGTAATAAATATGTATAAACATTATTACATATGTGAATAGTGTTGAATAAGCAGCCCCAAGCATTTGAAACTTTGGAATTAAGAGAATGTTTAGTAAAATATTTATAATGAGTCCTTCAAGAGAAATAAGCAATAATATTGAAGTTCTGTTTGTGTAAAACGGAACAACATTTAAGTTTGCAAATAATCCTGAGAAAAAATATGACAATAAAATTATCGGAATAATTATTAGCCCGCTATAATATTTTGAATTAAGCAAACTAAATCCGTCGAATGAATATTTTACAACCGGTTCTGTGAAAAAGGAAAAAAACAGAAAAAGAAACAAACCGGCGAAAATGAAATATGTAAATATTTCGGAAATAATTTTTTTGTTTTCCGGGTTTTCTGAAAGATTAAGAAAGTAAGGTGTCCATGAAAATCGGAAAGCTGCGATTGCAAGACTCATCAAGGTTCCCAGCCTGTAACTTGCACTGTAAATTCCGACAATGCTTTCATCGAAAAAGTATTTGAGGAAAAATCTATCCGAAACATCGATGAGCAGTAAAAATAATCCGAAGTAAATAAATTTGTTTCCGTAAATAAAAAGTTCTTTTGCTTCTTTTAGAGAGAATTTAAGCGAAAAGAATTTTTTCGTAATTACCAGACCGGCTATCAATGCAAAAATTACCGAGATAATATAGCTGTATAAAATAGCTTCTACATTTAGTTTTAATACAACAATAAATAAAACATTAAAAATTAAATTTATTAATAAAGAAGAAACAGAAAGGTAAAAATAAATTTTTGCTTTTAATTCTGCCCTGAGAAGCAGTAGAGGAAATCTTGAAATCGTATCGAAGAAAAGGAGTATACTCAATATTTTTATCAGGTAAGTCCCTTTTTCAATATTTTCAAATCCAATAAAATTACTTACAGTTCCTGACAAAAAATAAATAATTACAGAAAAGAGTAGGGATGTAAATGATATTAAAATTAAAGATGTCGAATAAATTTCCCTTTTTAACTTTTCTTCTTTAGCATCTATAAAAAACCTGATGAAAGAAGTCTCCATTCCGTATACATAAATTAATATGATAAAGAGCCATAGTGACTGTATAAGATTATACAAACCCAAATCCGCAGGTGAAAAATAATAAGTATAAATCGGAATTAACAAAAAAGATAATACCTTATTCAGCATAATACCAACGCCGTAGATTGCGGTATGGGAAAATAATTCCTTTATGTGAGATTTGGTGTTACTCAATTATTATTCCTTTTTTTCTGTATAATTCCATCAACCGGCTATTCACGGATTCAAATGAATGATATTTTCCAACCCATTTTCTTCCGTTTTCGGAGTAATTTTTTAATATATTTGGATTATCTATAATCTTTATAAGTGTATCTTTTAAAGTATCTATATTGCAGGTTAAAAATGGATTTTCAGGTATGAAGTTGAGATATTCGTTCGTAAATTCTGTAATAGTAGGCAAACCCATTGCAAGATTTTCAATGGAATTTTTGCCGTATCCCGTTCCGCCCATTTCTCCTCCAACCTGGTCTATAGCGAGGTTACATTCCATTTTTATTTCCAAAAGTTTTTCTCTTTCCGTATTTTCTACTAACAAAAATTCGAAGTCTTTTTCTTTTTTCAATTCTTCAATGACTTTTATAATTTTATTTGTTCCTTTAAAAATTCTATTGGTTGGGGAGTGGATAATTTTTATTTTTGAATCGAACTTGAATAGATATTCATAATTTTTTAAATCGAATGGAAAATATAGATAATTTATATCTTTATATAATTGTAAATGATCGAATTCTACAGTTAAATTTAAATCACTCATTTCATCGAGATCTTTGAAAATGCCGCGGGTTCTTAAATCACTTCCGAAGTAACAGCAAACGATTTTCTTTCCTCGTTTTTTTAATTCCCTGGCAAATCTCAAATCTCTGAATAAATCCATACCTCCGTCGAAATGATAAATATCATAATCGAATAATTTATAATTATCTATATAAGTTGTTATTTTTCCACTGTTTTTTAAATCTCGAAGCTTAAAATAAGCAGCTTCGAGAAAATTTTTTGGTTTATAGAATTTTAATTCGTCAATTTTACTGTCACGCCATCTTTTTGCAAGTTTCCCTTTACTAATCGGAAGGTTTATCGAAATATCTTCACGGAAATCAAGAGTATTTTTATAAATGGTTATCAATCTCGACTCTATACCAAAGCTTTTATGCATATTAACGAAATCAATCGGCATTCCTGCAAAGTTTTGAGGTGCGATATGCAATATTTTTAAATTACTATTCAATTCAATGGTATTTTATCGGATATTAAGCAATCTTAATAGATTTTCCGCAAAGATAAGTTCTTTTTCGGAATCGGATATTTCCAGACTATCTATTATCGGGATGTACATCTTTGGCAGACCGAGATTGTAATCGCTTCCGAAAATTACTCTGTCAACACCAAGGGTCTTAACAACCTGATTTACAAAATAAAACTCCCTTATAGATTCAGTACCGAGATAAATATTTTTTGAGTTTAGATTTTTGACTTCTTTGGCACATTCAAGATACAATCCGGGTTGGTCCCCGCCAAGATGTGCGAGTATAATTTTTAATTCGGGATACTTTTTTACGAGTTTCAATGGATATTCGTATGATGCAATCTCTTTCCACCTTCCGCAATGTACGACAATAGGTTTGTTGTTTTCTATTGCAAGCTTAATGTATTTTTCATATGTGTTGTCTGTAACTCTCCTTCTTTGAATTGATGGATGAAACTTGAATATAGAAATTCCATCCATATTCTTTTCCAAAAATTTATCCAAATCCTTATCATCCGGATTAATCCATACGGCGAAATAAAATTTGAAATCTTTTTGCCCATTTATATCATTAAACAATTTTATGTTTGGGGTTGCATCTGCGGGTACGCATACAGCCGCATCCCTACCTGATGATTTCATTACCTCGATTGCCTGTTCTATCGTTGTTTCGTAATTAAAAAAAATATTACTCCATTTTCCAATATGAATATGCCCGTCAATAATTTTCATTTAAATATTCCTCTTGGTTTAAATACTTCTTCAAAATTAATTTTATTATTTTCGTCGTCAAAAATATCTAATATTTTTAATAATCCGTCTTTGCAATTAATTAACAAATAGTCTTCATCAACAAAATATATTTCTCCGAATTTTCTTCCTTTGCAGTTTTCGATTGAAAAGATTTCAGATTTAATAAAATAAAATTTTCTATCTTCATAAAAAGAATATGCACACGGATAAGGAGGTGTCAATGCTCTAACAAGGTTGTGTATCGACTTTATGCTGTTTTCCCATATGATTTTTCTCTCTCCATCGGATATTTTTTTATTGGCTTTGGGCTTCAATGACAAATCCTGTTTCTTAAAAATATCGTAAGTATTTTTATTTGAATATAATTTTTCGATTCCTTTAATCACAGTATCCGAAGATTTATCACAACATTTATTATAAAGTGTATTAACATCATCGTTAATATCTATAGCAATATTGAATTCGTATAGAATATCACCTGAATCCACACCTTTATCCATTTTATGGAGTGTCATAGTCAATTCATCATTCCCTTCCATAATAGTTCTCGAAATCGGAGCCCGTCCTCTGTAGCAGGGGAGTTTACCGCAGTGAAGGTTAAATATTCCGAGTACCGGAATTTCAAGAATTTCCTTTTCTATTATTTCCATAAAACCCGTACATATTCCGGAATCATAACCTGTAAAATTATTTTTAATTTCTCTGACTTTATCTGTTTTTATAAGTGGAATATTATATTCGAAACAGGTTTCCCGGATAGGTTTATAGAATTCTTCATATTTTTTTTCTATTTCATAATCTTTATGTATAACTACAAATTCCGGAGGATGGTTTTTTGATATTAATCCCTTCAAGCATTCAAAACCCATAGTCCCGTGAGCTAAATAAAAATATTTGAATTTATTTTTGTCCAAATAGTTTTTAATTACTTAACCATTTTTTATACCACTTAAATGTCTCTTTTATACCGGAATTTAAATCTACTTTTGGTTTAAATCCAAGTAATGACCCTGCTTTTTCAATGCTCGGTATTCTTAATTCAACGTCGACATAATTTTTAGGAACGTATACAATTTTCGATTTTGTTTTGCAAAGAGTAACGATTTTTTCGGCAAGTGAACTAATTGTAATAGTTCCTTTAGGATTGCCTATGTTAAAAATTTCCCCGATTGCTTTTTTATTTGTTAAGCATAATATTATTCCATCCATCATATCGTCTATATAACACCATGAACGAATCTGGTCGCCTTCCCCGTGAATCTCGATATTCTTATTTTTAACTGCATTTTTAATGAAGATTTGAATTGCCCCTTCACCTATCTGACCGGGTCCGTAAATATTAAATGGTCTAACGGTTACTATAGGATAATTGTATTCCTTGTAAAAGCTGTATGTCAAATGTTCACCTGCTACTTTACTGACAGAGTATGTCCAGCGTGCTTCCCCGACAGGGGCGAATTTAGTACTCGATTTCTCGCTCGATTTATATGAATACGCCCCAAGTACTTCGCTTGTAGAAAAATTTGCAACTCTTTCGAGCAGGTTTGAATATTTTTTAAGTGATTTTAAAAAATTCATTGTTCCGACAATATTGATATCCATTGTTCTCACAGGATTTTTTATTACGGTGTCTACCCCTGCTATAGCGGCAAGATGAACCGCTATTTGCGGTCTAAAATCTTCACAGGTCTTTTTCAATTTTTCAAAATCGAGGATATCGCCATCGATTATTTTAAAGTGCTTCGGATTAAATTTTTTGTATTTCAAAGAATCTCTTAAAAAAATATCATAAACGAGAATTTCATTTTCCTTACCGAGTAGTTCAGCAAGTTTACTCCCGATAAATCCGCCTCCACCGGTAAGTAATATTCTTTTGTTTTTAATCATAAAAATTTATTATTTATAAATAACACTATTTATATAAAATCAAATTCGAAAGTCTTCCGAAGGAAACCGTTTGCCATGAACTTTTTCTTGAATTCGAATAATCCTTCGAGAAGGTTTTTTCCTACATTAGATGTACCGATATCATAATAATGTAAATTACTCTTTTTTGCCCATTCGATGGATTTATACAATAAAAAATCAGCTACTCTTTCTTTTTTGTAATTTTCATCGGTAGCAAGATAGAAATTAAGAACAACATCGTTTTTAACAAGAAACAATATACAAATGCCGGCTATAATATCATTTACCATAGCCGAAAACATTATTATTCTTTCTGGTAAATTATTCTTTAAATATACAAGCTCTTCGAGTGTGTGAGTTGGAATGACATTTTTCAACTGACGATTCCTGTACAGAACATCATAATATGGTTTTAAAAAAGCAAGATTAATATTCTTTTCGAGTATATCAATCACTATGTTTTTTTCGGATTTTTGTATTGCCCTTTTTTTCGGATTGGTTAATTTTTCAAATTCGAATTCCTTCAGGTTAATAATATTTGTTATCGAATGATTAGATATAATAAAACCCTGGTTTATTAGGGAATACTCATATTCCTCGTTAAAAAAATGTTTTTGGTAAAGAAATGGCTGGTTTCTGATTTTACAGATACTAAAATCGTTTCTTTTAAGGTATTCTTTAAAGTTGCTGACAGTATTTATGTAATCTACAACATTTAATTTATCTCTCCACAAAAATCCTCCAAAACTGACTCCATCACAGGAAATATAAATTTTTTTCCCGTTAATATTTTTCTCGCATCCATTAAGTATTGCTATGGTTTTATTTTTATCTTTAAATGTTAAATGATGCCAGTTTATGCCCTTGTTGAAGACATTATTATAGGATATGAATCTGTAATCATAAAACATATTATAATCACTGTGAAGCAATTCAAACCAGTCTTTATTATTCGATATTTCGACTTTATTAATTTCCAAATTATTTTTGATATAGTTCGTAACCTTTTGTAAAATAAATTAATTTAAAATTGGGGGGAACAAATAATTTCGAATCTTTATATTCACTTCTGTTAATATTACCTTTTTCAATGATAATATTATATTCATTCTCAGGGATATTATTCAACTTGGCTTTTATATTATCGAATCCGTTTTTAGTATCGAGAAGTTCGTAGCTGTATTTATTATTCTTCCATCCTAAATCCAATCCGTTGAAATAGAAGCTGAATTGGGGATTTGCCCTGTAATTTGTTCCGATATAAATAATATTTTTCCTTTCACTTTTTTCTATATATGACTTTACATCTTTAATTTCAATATCATATTCCCAGTCTGGTACTTCTATTAAAAAATATATATTTATTGCAAAACAAAACAGATAAATAAACAAAAAGTAAAATTTTCCGATGGAAATTTTACTCGAAATGAATTTTATGCTGAAAAAGATAATAATGAATCCAATTAATAATAATGAAATTACTAACAAATAATTATTTAATATAATACTTTTATAATCAGGATGATTTCTGAATACAAAGGATGCTGTCCAGATAATGTTCAAAACAGTAAGTACTATTGAAATGATTTTTTCTCTCGAATTAACTCCATTAATACGAAATATGTAATCTCCCAGCAATAAACTTCCGGGAGCAAGAATTAATAATATATATACTTCGAGTTTTGTTTTGAAAATCGTGATTATCGTTAAACCTGTAAGAAACCAAATAATCAGGAATATTTTTTTGTAATCGAGTTCTTTTAATCTTAATAAATCTTTTCCCAGTGTAATAAAAATTAAAACTGAATAAGGGATTATCGACAGTAAATAGTTTATGTGATATAAATATCCTGAACTTTTTGTATTATGTTCTACTCCTAAAAAAGCCCTGTCGAATATATGAAACATAAAAAAGTAATTTATAAATTCTTTTCCGTGCTGTATTAACATATACAGATGCCAGGGTAAGGCAATAATGATTCCGATGGATGTGAAAATTAATAAATCGGTAAACCTGTACTCCGTTTTTTTTCTTAATAAAAGGTAAAATAAAAAAATGATTATCGGAATGTAAAATCATACAAGGATTTTAACCATCAAGCAGAAACCAAATAAAATCCCTCCTAAAACATTGTAAATATTTTTTTTCTTCTCCAAAAAAAGTAAGAAAAAATAAAACGAGAGCAAAATAAAAAATGTATAAGGAATATCAAATTGAAATCTTTTTGAAAATACATTAAAAATAATATTGCTTGAAAATATTAATGCCGCAGTAATGCCTGCCAGGGGATTAAATAAATTTTTTCCAATTAATATTAGAAGTAGAATGCTTAGAAGACCGAAAACAAACGGAATTAATTTTAATGTTGCAGGATTAAGACCAAAAATAAGTGAACAAAAATATCCTATCCAGATTAACAGCGGAGGATGAGAACCCGAATAAAATTTACCAACAGAATGCTCGCTCTGGTCAAGGAAATCGCCGTTTGTATAAATAGATAATACCCTTGTGGCATACATTCCTTCATCCCAGGGTTGTATATCGGCTGTAAAAAGGGTGGGTAATTTTACTGCCGATAAAAAAACGACAATGAGAAAAAATACTATATAGATATTTTTTCCGTCGTTTAAATAATTTAATATTTTATTTAACATTAAAAGTTAAATCCTAAAGATAACGTATTGCTTGCTCCAAATGAATCTGAATATGGAATAAAAGCATAATCAAGTATAATACCTTTATATTTAAATCCTATTCCCGTTGTAAAACCTTTATTTTCATATGCAGTTTGATATCCTGCTCTTAAGAATAGTAAGTCTTTGTAACAAACCTCTCCACCTGAATTGATATGCAGTTTCCCGCCATCGATAACTTTATATCCATCGAGTGCCAGTATAAAATTTAAATTATTTTTCGCAAATGAATAAGCTCCACCAAACCTTATAGCAGTCGGAAGTTTTGTGCTAACATCTTTCAAAGCATTAATAGAACCAAGATTGGAAAGAACGAAAGAAAAACTCATATTATCTTTCGCATAGTTTGCTCCAATATCAAAACCGTATCCCGATGCTTCATCTATATAAATTTTTTCGTATAACAGTTTGGAGGTTACTCCAACTGATAAGTTTTTATATAATTCATAGCATAAAGATAGATTTAATGATAGGTTTTGAGCATCGAATTTATCTATTGGTGCACCCGGTATAGTTCTTATTTCTACTCCTTCGATGTTTGTCTTAAATAAACCTACACCTAATCCGAGTTTATTAAATTTAAATTTTGCCCCTACAAAATTATTTGTTAAATCTTTCATAGCGGAATTATACATCAATGTAACATTATTATTGTTACCGGAATTTAATCTTGCAGGGTTATATATCACTGCTGTTCCGTCGTTACTGATTGATGAATATGCTTCTCCCATAGCGAGTGCCCGTGCGCCTACTCCGAGTTTTAAGAATGCAAGACCGGTATTACCTGACCCATCATTTTGAGCAAAAGCGGAAATTGAGAAAAGTAAAATAAATATTACAAGAAAACTGTTTTTCATATAAATATTAAAAATTTCTATTTAAATTTAAAACCAATCCCAATGTTATGAATCGGTTCGTGTGTAAATGGTTCCAGCTGGAACGAGTAATCCAGACCCAGGGTAACATCTTTTGTAAATACTTTATAAAACCCGACACCAAGACCCGGTTTTATATTACCCCAGAAGTCATCGGCTTTTAAATCCATCCTGTCAACTCCGGCTCTTATTTTCAACTGCTCTGTAAGTTTTAATTCAGTTCCAAGCTTAATTATATAATTATATGTTCTATCACTCTTTGTAACAATACCTACAGTATCTTTAGTTTCAAATCTCGGGTTGAATAATGTCTCGAATTCTAATGAAACAGTTCCGAAATTTTTTGGTAAAAGATATGTAGCACCTATGTCAGCCAAAACAGGAAATTTATTCTCGGTTGTTGTTCCATATTCATTACCATATAGCTTTGATGTTTCCCATTTATATCTTGCGGCAATATCTCTAATAGCAAATCCAATGCTTAAATCTGGTCTTACTTTGTATATTGCACCTAAATCAAAAGCTATCGAATTACTTTTTACCTCATCATACAATTTTGCATAATACAATTTAAATCCTACACCGAATGCAAAGTTTTCATTCAATAAAAATCCGGTACCAAGATAAAACTGGTTTTCATATGTGGAGAGCATACCGATTTGCTTTGCATCGTTGTCTCTTCCATCTATATCGGATACTCCGGAATTTATCCACGAAAGTGTGATACCTGCTCCGCCTTTTTCCTTCTTGGGAATCTTGAATTTCCTTGCGAAACCGACAAAATTTAGCCTTCTATCGAGTGTCATTGCGGTATAGCCGAAGTTTAGAATACCCTGTTCCTGAAAACACGCAAGGGATGGATTATAATACCCGCTTACATCTCCGAAAATATCCGATACCATAGCATTTCCCAATGCCAGACCTCTTGCACCAAAGCCCATTCTTGCAAAACCTCCTGCGTAACTTCCGAGCTGTGCATCAGCACTTAAGTGCGATAGAAATAAAATTGTGAATATTAATAAAATCTTTTTATACATTAATGATTATTTATTTTTATTGTATTACCAAAATTTTTCCCCAAACGGGAGTGTCGCTGTCAATTTCAATCCTATAGAAATAAACACCGTTTGCAACCTGGTAGCCGTCATTGTTTTTTCCATCCCATATAGTGAATAATTCCTCAGGACTATTTCTAATTGCATTTTGAATTACTGTTCTTACCGGATTCATACCGAAATCGAAAATTTTAATCGTGATTTTTGATGTTGCTTTCCCCGATTTATAAAATATTCTAACTACTTCATTTTTGGGGGCAAAAGGATTTGGTGCCGCATATGTTTTTATATCGGAATTCAAATCAATTACTTTCATAGCTCTGAAGATTT
Organism: Ignavibacteria bacterium; assembly: GCA_041653855.1. GTDB lineage: Bacteria > Bacteroidota > Ignavibacteria > Tepidaquicellales > Tepidaquicellaceae > FEN-1279. The sequence continues at coordinate 13,423 of JBAZEQ010000023.1, forward strand.
TCCATTTTGCTGTCCATGGTTGACCGTTTTCTAATGTTCGGCAAAGTCCGTCACCACTGCCAAAATATAGAGTATCGTTTATATAAGTACCTGAATAGAAATTACTTGTTTTCAGCTGGTCTTTTGTAACTTCATCATATATCAAACCCGGTTTTGACCAGTCGAATTTTCCGAAATAGCTTCTCCATAAGCCGTTATCAGATTCAGCAAAAACTATTGAATCTTTTGAACTTATATTTCTTGGAGGTACGTCCACGAGCGTATTTGCCCAGTTAATTCCGTAATTTGTTGTGTAACTTATGGCATATTTTTCGTTTTCATCCTCTGCAAATCTTGTGGCTCCCCATATGATTTCTTTTCCTGAATATCTTTGGATGTAAAGATTTACCACAAAATTCCCGGAAACCTGACCACCTGTATTATGATTATATTTTCTCCAGCTAAGACCCCAGTCAGTTGATTTATTAATTCCGTTTGCAGTTCCTACAAATAGAGTGGAATCATTCAATGCTTTTACCGAAAATGCCCTATGATTGTAGTTAGTTCTTACATCAACACTAAATGTATATCCTGTCTGAGAAACAATAATGCTATCGAGTTCATCGGGAGGTAATACAACTCTCTGCCACGTGTTTCCGTAGTCCGTTGATTTTCTTATGCTTCCTGCCCAGGATGCCAGCCATATTGTATAATTATTCGAATCATTTTTATTCCTCGTAATTTCTATATCATAAGAAAGGTTTTGTTGTGGTACTACAACTGCAAGAGCATGTAAATGATTATTTCCATAAGTAATTGAAGTATCATTTAATCCGTCCATTGGCTGGGGGAATGAATTCCAACTTAATCCGTAATCCGTAGATACCTTTATACCCGTACCAACGGGAATATTTTCTCCGCTGATTTCTTCACTCGTAGCAGTTGCAACAACAACTAAATTTTTGTAAACCGTAAAACCGGACAAATCATCTGTTCCAAATGGTGCAACTTCATAATAATTATCGAATGTATTAAAGTGATCTGTTGTTCTCATTAGTCCGCTTCCTGTTGCAAACCATACCGTATCACCAACAGAAAAAATCCTCACGATGAAATTGCTAATAGGATATTTGGATTTATTCGGATTGGCTATAATAGAAGTAAGTTTTTTATCTATTTGGTTAATCCCGTATTCCTTAAAAGGTGTTTTCGAGAGCTTGTATTCTTGCGGGTGTGTAATATACTGAGCGTTCAAAAAACCCGTCAGAATTAAAAATAATATTATGATATTTAATTTTTTCATTTTCATTTTTTATGGACGATATATATAAATTCTGCCGACATATTGATTACTTAAAAAACCTGAATTATCTTCCGCCTGATACTTAAATGTGTACCAACCGATTGTGGTCTGTGTAGATGCAATTTGAATTATTAACGAAAATCTTCCGTCTCCTGCAACCGAATCACCATGTGCAAGAATATCACCGTCATCAAACATATTAAAAGGGCTGCCGCCCGTTATAGAGCTGTCTGGTCTGAATGAATTAAAGAATACTCTTTTTATATCACAGTATCCGTTTGAATCGATTGCGAATACCGATAAAGTATTTATTACTAAACCCGAAGAAGGAATAGCAATACTATCGGGTGCGTAAAGATTTGAAACAACCGGTGCAATATTATTTGTCATTACTGTATAAAATGAGCTGTTAATCTGCGAGCTTAATAGTCCTGCCGTATTTTCAGCTAATAACTGTATAGAATACTGTCCAACCAGTAAGCACGAAATATTCGTTATATTTATCTCGCAGGAATATCTTAAATCACCCGAAACTGAATCCGGCAAAACACCATCATCTGCCATATTATATGTAGCAAGCACAGTATTTTCCGGCGATAATACTTTGCACGTCACTGATTTTATATCGCCTCCTTCATTCGGATTTACCGATACGGATGAAAATAAATTAATTATAGGTGCCGAGGAATTAGTAAATACCGTATCTTTTGATTTAAACGGATTTGATAAAATAGGGGATTTATAAGATGGGTCTATCACTGAGTCATTGCTCTTTTCGCAGGACGTAAAAAAAATACCCGTCATTACAAAGAAAACAATACAAATAAAGCATTTTTGAATCTTTTTATTCAAAATAAATTATTTAGTTTTAGTTATTAACTATTCGAAAAATAAATCTAAGTTAGAAAATAATTAGTAAAAATGAAGTATAAAAAGGTATTTTAGGTTAATTTATATAAAATTATAATTTTAAACATTTGAAATCAAGGGAAAATTATATTTTTTCCATTTTTTAAAATTAAATATATAATTAATTTATACTTTTGAAGAATTTAAAATTATGTCACGCAAAACTTTAGTACAACTCATTCTCAATTCAATTAATAATTACAGCCCTTCGGAAGATATTATTTTTACTAAATCCGAAAATAAATATTCGGGAATAAACAGAACCGAGCTATTCGAAAGAATATTTACGTTAAGGAAATATCTGTACAAGCTGAATATTCAGCAG
>JBAZEQ010000024.1:0-15538 GCA_041653855.1 Ignavibacteria bacterium
GATTTTCCTTTATCCTTCTCTTCCTTTACTATTTCTGATGTGGCTATTACCATTTCCCTGTATTTTTTTAAATCATCCTTTGTGCATATTCTTCCGTGTCCGGGAATGATTTTTACATCATCCGGAAACATATCGATAATTTTCTGAATATTTTTCTCTAATGTGAATACGCTCCCGCCGTGGTCATAGTCAGCGAAAGGGAACATATCTGAAAATATTATATCGCCAATATGTAAAATATTTGATTTTTTAAAATATACAATAATATCTCCTGCAGAATGCCCGCCGGATAAGGCTATAAGTTCGATTTTCTCTCCGTTGAAATCTAAATCATAACTTTTATCGAAAGTTATTTTTGGTAATGCATATTCAGGTAGTGCATTAATCGTATCACCTAATAAAAATTGGTCTTTTAATAATAATTCTTTAGCGTCCTTGTGTGCTATAATAATTGTATTTTTATTGCCAATCACCTGGTTCCCGCCTGTATGGTCAAAATGCCAGTGCGTATTAATTATGTAATTAATATTAACTCCTCCTAATTTTTCGATTTCAGCGGTCATATATTTACCGCATTCCTTGTAATTTGCATCAACGAGTAAAACTCCGTCCAATCCTATAGAAGCAAGAATATTACAGGTTTGCATTGATATTTCATAAAGATTTTTATCGAGTTGTGTTACTTTAGCAGTTGGTACTTTAGGATTATCCTGTGATACAGCAGCAGAAATCAAAAATACTAAAATAAGAGGTATAAGAAATGATTTTTTCATATATCTTACTTTAAAGTTATTTAAATGTATTTACTTACTTTTACGTATTTGAATTATCAATGTTTCAAACTGTAAAATATGAAAACTCATAAAATATTAAGTTTTATTAAGGGATTTAAATTTTTATATTGTAATATTCAATATATTTTCCTTTTTTAAATTCGGGAAATAAAGTAAATAATATGTCTGAAAAGCTATTTTTAATAGATGCAATGGCGACCATATATCGCGCCTATTTTGCGATGATTTCTCATCCTTTAACCAATAAAGAAGGGAAAAATACATCTGCTGTATATGGATTTCTGAACTCTATCATAAAAATTCTTGATGATGAAAAACCCGACCACATAGCTGTATGTTTTGATACGGAAGCACCTACATTCAGACATATTGAATTCCCTCAATATAAAGCCCAGCGTCAGGAAATTCCAACCGATATGCCATGGCAAATCGGGAAAGTGAAAGATGTCGTTAGAGCTATGAACATCCCTTTAATCGAACTCGATGGCTTCGAAGCCGATGATGTTATAGGGACTCTTGTTAAACAGGCTGAAAAAGAAAATGTAACCAGCTATATGGTTACTCCAGATAAAGATTATATGCAGCTTGTTTCGGATAAGACATTTATGTATAAACCTACGCGGAATATTTATGGAAATAAGATTTCCGATGTTGAAATTATTAATACGGAAGGTGTTAAAAATAAATTTGGTGTTACTCCCGATAAAGTTATTGACGTTTTAGGATTAATGGGAGATGCTTCGGATAATATTCCCGGTGTCAGGGGAGTTGGAGAAAAGACTGCAACAGCTTTAATTCAGGAATATGGCACAATCGAAAATATTTATCAGAATATAGAAAAAATCACAAAAGCAAAATTAAAAGAAAATCTTCTAACATATAAAAAAGATGCATTCCTTGCTAAACATCTTGTTACTATTAAAACCGATGTACCTTTAAAAATTAATTTCCACCAGTTAAATAGGAAAGAAGTCAAATTACCTGAACTGGTTAACCTGTTAGAAGAACTGGAATTTAAATCTTTTATAAAGAAATTTTCATCGATAAAACACGACCCTATTCCTGATAATATCGGAAAAGTTGAAGAGTTAATTCCCGAAGAACTCGAACAGGAAGATACTTCCGACGATATGAAAATTACAATCAAGGGAATGAAACTCGAAGACATTAAAGTGAATATTCCCGAAAAGGAAATTAAATTATTAACCATAAAAGATGTAAAGCATAAATATTATACTGTTAAAAATAATGATGAGTATATCAGGCTAATGAATAAACTATCTGAAGAAGAATTGATTTCTTTCGATACTGAAACTACTGGTCTCGATGTATTTGCGGATAAATTAGTTGGTATGTCTTTCTCCTATCAGGAAAAAGAAGCTATTTATGTCCCTGTATTTGGAGAATATAAATCCGAAAATAATAAAACAGGTGATTTATTCAGTGAAAGTAAAAAAAACGATAAAGATAAAATCGGTGTCGAAATAAGTTTTGCTATAGAACATTTGAAACCCGTTTTAGAAAATAAAAAAATCAGAAAAATCGGGCATAATCTGAAGTATGATTATATGATTGTGAAAAACTATGGTATAGAAATGGAAAATATCTTCTTCGATTCTATGGTTGCTTCTTATGTCCTTTCCCCGGGAATGGGTGAATATCATAATATGGATGCCGCCGCGGAAAGGTATCTGAATTATGCTCCTGTACATATCGAAGATTTAATCGGTAAAGGAAAAGAACAGAAGTCAATGGCAGATGTGGATATTTCTTTAGTCAGTGAATATGCGGCAGAAGATGCTGATATTTCACTACAGCTTTTTCACAGGTTAAAATACGAATTACAAAAAATTAATTTATATAAACTCTGTACCGATATAGAGTTTCCTCTTGTTCAGGTACTTGCGGAAATGGAACTGGAGGGAATCAAAGTTGATAGTAAAATTTTAAAAATTCTCGATAAAGAAATTATAGAAATTATAAAACAATGTGAAGTCAATATATATAAAATTGCAGGTGAAGAATTCAATATAAATTCTACTCAAAAACTTGCTAAAATTCTATTTGAAAAATTAAAACTTGTCCCTTCTAAAAAAACAAAAACTGGATACTCTACCGATGTTAGCGTTCTGGAAGATCTGAAAGTCCAATCGGAAATAGCCCAGATTCTTCTCGATTATAGGATGCTAACAAAGCTAAAATCTACTTATGTCGATGGTCTTTTATCATCTATAAAACCGGAAACAGGAAGAGTCCATACTTCATTTAACCAGATTCTAACTACTACGGGAAGATTATCGAGCAATAATCCTAATCTACAAAATATTCCGATTCGTTCGGATGTTGGCAGGAGTATTAGAAAGGCTTTTGTTCCGAGAGATAATACATTTATGATTATGTCAGCTGACTATTCACAGGTTGAATTGAGAATTATGGCACATTTTTCCGAAGATGAAAATTTTATAAATGCTTTCAAAAAGGGCAGGGATATTCACACGGAAACCGCTATGAGGGTATTCGGAATTGTTACAAAAAAAGAAGTTACTCCCGGTATGAGAAGAAAAGCTAAAGAAGTGAACTTTGGAATTATTTATGGAATAGGTGCATTCGGACTTGCAAATAGACTTGAAATAAGAAATAGTGAAGCGAAAGATATTATCGACAGGTATTTCAGAGAGTATCCCAAGGTTAGAGAGTTTATGGAAAAAACAAAAAGGTTTGCAAGACAAAACGGCTTTGTTCAGACCATTACGGGAAGAAGAAGATATTTAACCCAGATTAATAATCAAAATCCAACTGTCAGAGCTGAAGATGAACGGGCGGCAATAAATATGCCTATACAGGGAACAGCAGCAGATTTGATTAAGATTGCTATGATTAATATTTTTGATGATTTTAAGAAAAACAAGTACGAATCGAAAATGCTTTTACAGGTTCACGATGAGCTTGTTTTTGAAGTGAAAAAAAACGAACTTGAAGACGTGAAAAAATGTGTTATTAAGAATATGAAAAACGCAATTAAGCTTAGTGTACCTATTGAAGTGGAAGTGGGCGAAGGAAAAAACTGGTTCGAGGCACATTAATTACATTTATAAGATTAAAAAATTTATAAGATTAGTTCTTTTAATAATAAATGAATATTGTCATTCCCGCGAATGCAGGAATCCATCTGAATTAGGTTAAATTATATTTTTATTACTATTAATTTTATGAAAAAAAATTGATTATTTTAATATTTAAATTATTTGCCTGAAATTTTATCAAAATACATCGAGTGTTACATATATAAAAAATCCAATGACGGATTAAAATATTTATTGTTGAAAAGAAGTCCTGACAAATATCCTTACCCGGAAATCTGGCAGATTGTAACGGGCAGATTAGAAGCGAATGAGAAAGCATACGAAACAGCTCTAAGGGAAGTCAAAGAAGAAACAGGATTAAATCCTGTTAAATGCTACGTTGTTCCGAAAATTAATGAGTTCTATACTCCTCATAATGATAAAATTTATTTGATTCCCGTTTTTGTGGTTTTTGCTGAAGAAGAGAATGTGATTTTATCAAATGAACATACTCATTTTGAATGGCTTAATTTTGATTATGCTTATAATAGGATTCATTGGTATACCCAAAAAGAGAATTTGAAAATTATTAATGATATTTTGACAGGTAAAGTTGAAAATACAATGATAGAAATTAATTTTTAGTATTAAAGGTTCAACATATAAAATTCAAAATTTTTTATTTAACATTTAACATTTAACATTTATGATTGTTGTAACTGGAGGTTCGGGTTTTATTGGAAGTGCATTAATTTGGAAATTAAACCAGCTTGGGAGGAGTGATATAATAGTTGTTGACCATTTTGGTGAAAACGAAAAATTTAAAAACTTAATCCCATTAAAATTCTCTGATGTTTTCGATAGAGAATATTTCGGCTCGATGGTTCAGGATGGGTTTCTGAAAAATAATAAAATTGAAACCATTTACCATCTTGGTGCTTGTAGCGCAACTACAATGCTCGATTTTAGTTTTTTACTCCATAATAATTATGAATATAGTAAGTTTTTATGTGGTAATGCAATAGAGAATAATATAAGGTTTATTTATGCTTCTTCTGCGGCAACTTATGGAGATGGTAGCAATGGTTATAGTGATGATGAATCTAAACTTGAATCGCTTAGACCATTAAACGGGTATGGATATTCAAAGCATTTATTCGATTTATGGATTAAGAATAACGGTTATCTGGATAAAGTTACCGGACTAAAGTATTTTAATGTTTACGGACCAAATGAATATCACAAAAAAGATATGAGAAGTGTGGTCAATAAATGTTTTGAGCAAATTAAGTCAACAGGCAAATCGAGATTGTTTAAATCTACTGTAAAGGATATTGCTGATGGTGAACAAAAAAGGGATTTTATCTATGTTAAGGATGCTGTGGATATGACAATATTTTTTGGAGAGAATCCTATAGTAAACGGAATTTATAATATCGGAACTGGAAATGCTAATTCATTTTATAATCTTGTTAAACCGATTTTCAAAGCATTGGGTCTTAAAGAAAATATCGAATACTTCGATATGCCGGAAGTATTAAAAAATAAATATCAAAATTTTACTCAAGCCGATATTACGAAAATAAGAATAGCCGGCTATAAAAAAGATATGACTGATATTAATGATGCTGTAATCGATTATGTCTCCGACTATTTAAATAAAGATTATTCACATTTAATTTAAATATATTTGTTATGAAAAAATTTACTCTCTTCACTTTTCTTTTTATTCTTCTTTCTTTATTTAATCTTAATATTGTATTTGCTCAGATTTTGCCAAGAGGATTAACTCCTGAAGAAGAAAAACTGTATTATAATTTTATTCATCAGACAAATTATGCTGATGATGTAACTCCGCCGCCTACACCTGTCAGAACTATTGCAGAATGGGAGGAATTGCAGGCAATGATGATAACATGGACCTCTTATCCGCAAATACTTGCTCAGATGGTCGATTATGCTCAGGATGAATGTTTGGTTTATATAGTCTGTTCGGATTCTAATAGTGTTAAAACATCACTTACGGGTTATGGAGTACCATTAGTAAATTTAAGATTTATTATTGCACCTCTTAATTCTATTTGGAGCCGTGATTATGGTCCTTGGACTGCTTATACAAACAATATCGATAGTCTGAAAATTATTGATTGGAAATACAATCGACCGGCAAGACCTCAGGATGACCAGATTCCAACTTATATCGCTTCATTTCTGAATGTTCCAATTTATCAGGCAATCTCCAGCCCGGATGATTTTATTGCAACTGGGGGAAATTTTATGACAGATGGACACGGAACAGCTTTTTCTTCTAAATTGATTTTAACGGAAAATCCAACCAAAACTGAAACAGATATAGATACAATTATCAAAAAATACAACGGGATAAAAAGATATGTATTAATGGAAACTTTACCTTATGATTTGATTCATCACATCGATATGCATATGAAATTGCTCGATGAGGAAACTTTATTGGTTGGTCAATATCCTACGGGAGTTTCAGATGGACCTCAGATTGAATTAAACCTGCAATATATACTTAATAATTTTCAAACATGCTTTGGAAAACCTTATAAGGTTGTAAGGATTCCAATGCCACCAGATGAAAGTGGCTATTATCCACCTTCATCGGATTATCTTACTTATACAAATTCTACCTTTATAAATAATACTGTGATGGTTCCAATTTACGGATTAGCATTGGATACTACTGCACTTAGAATTTATAGAGAAGCATTACCCGGTTATAGAGTCGTCGGAATAAATTGCCGTTCGATTATTTCTTTAAGCGGTGCTATTCACTGCATTAATAAAGAAATTGGAGTATTCGACCCGATATTTATATCACATTCTGCTATCCGTAATGCTACTACTGATATGCCCTCTTACGAAGTTAAAGCGTATATAAAAACTAAAAGTGGAATTTCAAATGCAAAATGCTTCTGGACTACGGATACTACATCGGGATTTTCTCAATTGACTATGACAGCAACAGCGGATACATTCAAAGCAAATATTCCTTCTCGACCGCTCGAGACAAAAATTTATTACTATATTTCCGCGACATCGAATAATAGTAAAACAATCACAAAACCTTTGCCGGCTCCTTCGGGAAATTTTAGATTTACGGTTACAAATTCTACTTTTGTATCTAATGGTAATGAATTGATAAATGATTATAAATTATTTCAAAATTATCCGAATCCTTTCAATCCTTCTACAAATATAAAATTTCAAATACCCCGTAACAGTTTTGTAACTCTAAAAATATATGATATTTTAGGTAAGGAAGTTGCCACTTTAGTAAACGAAAATCTGCAAGCAGGAACTTACGAAATACCATTTTCTATTTCCCAATTTTCCGGTAACAGAATATCGAGCGGATTATATTTTTATAAACTAAAGGCAGGGGATTTTACTGAAACTAAAAAAATGTTACTGGTAAAATAATTCCTTGTACTTTTATAATAAATAAAATTTTAACTTTATAATGCTTGTTCTTTTTCTAAAGGGCAAGCATTCTTTTTTCTTTTGATTAATCCTTGAATCTGATATGGTTTTATATATTATTAACTGAAGTTACGCAAAATACTAAAAGTTCTTAAGCTCAGCCCTTTGCTCTTCGCTTTTAATCCCGATTCTTTTTATCGGGTCGGATTTATCCGTGGGTGTTTGATTAACATCGAATTTAAACCGTTTTAATTGAAAATCCGCTGTTTTGGTCGGTTTTTATAATGAATTATAAAATAAAACATTATAAATTGTGATTTGCGTAACTTCAGTTATTAATAAGAGTAATACAAATTTAATAAGATTTAAAAACATCTCCCCCAATGAGGGGGTATGAAATGCAGAATATGACTTGAAATTAAATTTTAATTATTTAATATTAACCATTATACCCCTTAAGTTAGGGTAAGATTTTTACACGATATTGGGTTGAAATGACAATAGATATTAAAAAGCAGTTTCAAAAGTTTATTGATTTTGGGCTTACAGAGCGGGAAACAAAAGTATATATGGTGCTTCTTACAAAGAAGTGTTTCACTACATCTGAACTTCAGAATTCTGTGGATATTACACGTACAAAAATTTATGAGATTTTACAAAAAATGGAAGCCCGGGGTATATGTACAGTAAGGTCTGTCGGTAAAGTTAAATATTTTGAAGCAGTAGAACCAAAATTGGCTTTACAAAGAGTATTCGATAAATATAGGGAAGAATGCCAGAGTGAATACCAAAAAAGAAAAAATCTGAAAGAAGAATTGATAAAAGTACTGAATCCTGTTTTTGATATAAGCAAAGATGTGGTAAGTCCTTTGAATTTTATAGAGATTATGAACGATAAAAACCAGATTCAAAAAAAATATCTAATGTCGGTCAGGGAAACTAAAAATGAAATGCTGACTTTTAATAAGGGACCTTATGTTTGCGATACATCGAAAAGATTGTCTGAGCAGATTAAAGAAGAAAAAAGACTTTTAAAAAAAGGTGCAATTAGTAGGAATATTTATGAAGAAGGAGAGCTAAAAAATCAAAATTGGCTCTTGAATTGTTTAAAATCTTTATCTAAATCCGGTAATCAAGTAAGGATTGTTAAAACATTACCGGTTAAAATGATGGTTTTTGATGAAAATAGAGTAATATTACCTCTACAGCAAAATTCATCTGAAGGTAATGGTATTACTCTCTTGTATATAGAGCATCACGGTCTTGCACTGGCGTGTAAATCGCTTTTTAATAATCTTTGGGAAAAATCGGGTACAATTAAATTTTAAATGTTATATAATTCTTAAAATATTATTTCCATCCGATAGTGATTATTTTGTTATCGGATAAACTTAAAATAAAAAAAAATGAAAAAAATTATTCTACAAATTTGTGTGGTTTTTATTGCTCTTATTCTGAGCTTTGCAAGCACAAAAGCAGATAATCCTGCAATTTCTACTGTCGATACAAATAATGTTCTTCTTGAATACTGCACAGGAACATGGTGTGGATATTGTCCATGTGGTCATCAAATAATCAATGATAACATTATGCCGGCTTTTCCAAAGACTATTGTAGTTGGATATCATGGTACCAGTTCAGACCCGTGGTACGCATATAGTCAGCCAATGCTTTCTGCATTTGGATTATCAAGTTATCCAACCGGAATTATAGGAAGAACTACTGGAATTGTCAGCAGAAGTTCATGGTATTCATATGTATCAACTCAATCAGCACAACAACCCGGCGTAACTATGAATATCACAAATAAATTATATAATGAAGCATCAAGATTAATATCTGCAACTGCTAATTTTACTGCCACACAAGATTTACAGGCAGGGGATTACCGTATGATGGTAATTGTAACAGAAAGTAATCTCGTTTATCCACAAAATTTTTATGCAGCCTGTGGTACTGCGGGATATCATAACGATTATGTTCATGCACACGTGGTAAAACATGTAGTTAATGCACCTTACGGGGATTCTTTAACTTCAAATGCATGGAATACGGGAGTTACAATATCAAAACAAATATCTTTCACATTACCTTCACATATTATATATAACAATGCTGATTTCGTTGTGTTTGTATATAAAAACGGTTCCCCTCTTTCAAGCAATGCCGCAGTTCAAAATGCAGAAGATGCCCCTGTAGCTTCGTTTACTCTTACAGGCGTGGAAAAATCAAATGAAATAGTAAATGATTATTATTTAGGGCAAAATTATCCTAACCCGTTTAACCCGATGACAAATATTAGGTTTAATGTTATAAAAGATGGCTTCACGACTTTGAAAGTATATGATATCAGTGGAAAAGAAGTTGTAACATATTTAAATCAATTTATAAAAGCAGGTCAATATAATGTTGACTTTAACGGAGCAAATTTATCGAGCGGAGTATATTTTTATAATTTAACTTCAGGAGATTATTCGGATACGAAGAAAATGATTCTTGTCAAGTAGTTGTTATTAACTATTTTCTTTCTAAAGCCTATTATTTATCAAAATAATAGGCTTTTTTATAATCGGATATTAAGATTATTAAATCTATCAATGATTTTCTTAGTTTTAATCTTTTAAGTCTTTACTATTAATCGGAAATTATATAATTTTATAAATAGTAATTTTTATTAATTAAAATAAAAAAAATGAGAAAACTATTTACAATAATTTTATTTCTGTTCATTACCGGTTTTGGTAATGCTCAGACAAACAATGTCCTTCTTGAATTTTGTACTGGGACGTGGTGCCAGTGGTGTCCGTGTGGTGATGCCGCTGCTGATTCTATTTTGGTATATCATCCTGATGCCTTAATACTTGCATATCACGGAGGAAGTTCTTCGGAGCCTTTTAAAGATTTTATTGGTAGTGATATTCTTACTCTTATGAGTATGTCAAGCTATCCAAATGCTACGATAGGTAGGAGAACCGGGCTATTAGGCTATTCCGGTTGGTTTGGACAGGCTAATATTCAAACTAATAACTATTCACCTTCTCCGGTTTCTTATTCTTTCAACAGGCATTACAATCCTTCGACAAGAACGGTTGATTTAACTGTTGTAGCGACTGCCTTAAGAGACATCGATACGAATTGTAATGTCAATTTTGTTATTTATGAAAATAATTTAGTATATCCTCAAACAGGTAATAGTACCTGTCCGGGAAGTTCCACATGGGTTCATAAATGGGTTGTGAGAAATATGGTTAATAGTGCGGCAGGGGAATCTATTAGTACCGGTCATTGGGCTTCGGGTACAACTAAAACAAAAACCTGGACTACTACTCTTAATTCAGCATGGGTTTATAGCAATTGTTCTGTTGGCTTGTTTGTTTATATGATTGGTAATAATTTAAGCTACAATAGTCCTGTTTTACAAACTGCAAAAGAAGATATTAATACATTCCCGACCGGAATAGAAAATCCGGCTATGACTCCATTAACATTTAATCTTGCTCAAAATTATCCGAACCCCTTTAACCCTACTACTAATATCCATTTTTCGGTCCCGAAAGACGGAATTGTAACTTTAAAAGTATATGATGTTTTGGGTAATGTTGTTTCTATATATTCAGATGGATTTATGAAAGCAGGTACTTATAATGCAGAATTCGATGGCTCTAAACTCGCAAGTGGTGTTTATTTTTATAAACTTACCGCAGGTGAATCTACATCTACAAGGAAAATGATTCTAACGAAATAAAAATTTTATACGTCATTCTGAAGCTCCGTCTTCGGAACGCAAGAAATTTTATTATGCTTGTTCTTCTGTTGGAAGGACAAGCATTTTTTTTATTAATTCTTCCCTCATTATTTTATTACTAAAATATTTCAAATAAAAGGGAACCCCTACGGGGTTAAAAATTTTATGTATTATCTCGCTATTGAAAAATTATTCGTAAATTTCGTTTGCATTTCCTGCAAGAGAGAGGTTTCTTATTTTCCCGTCTTCAACCTGGAAATCTACCGTTAAGTATTCACCCGATTTTGTTAGAATCTTAATCGGAGGGACGATATCGTAAACGGAATATGAAACGATTGCCGTAGAAATAGCACCCGTACCGCAGGCAAGAGTTTCTCCCTCCACTCCGCGTTCATAGCTTCTGATTTCAAGCTCGCTTCTTTCATACGATTTCAACTCAACAAAATTCACATTTGCTCCTTCAGGCATTAATTCTTTATGCATCCTTATATTTCTTCCCCAGTCGTTGATATTAACTTCGAAAAGATTATTCACAATGGGATTTTTAATGTCTTTTATAAAAATGACAATATGAGGTGAACCAATATCTACAAAATGAACTCTTAACTGTTGCCACCATTCATAAAAATTTATCTTTAGCGTGAAATTAAGCTTTATTAAATTCGGTGGGGGAAAAGCAACTGAAATTTGACCGTTACTTAAAATTTCGCATTTATATATTTTCGAAACAGCTTCGAGAGTAATAATTTTACCGGAGAATAATTTATTATCTTCAATATATCTTGCTGTGCATCTTAAACCGTTACCGCATAAAGCATTTCCTGTCCCGTCTTTATTAAAATAATTCATATGAAAATCCGCAATATCGGAGCTTTTCAGAAAAATCACACCATCGAATTTTTCATTCCCTTTCTTACTAATAAGTTCAAGAACTATATCCTTATGATTTTTTATTGTATCATCAAGATTTTTTACCATCAAAAATGTATTCCCCGCACCTGAATATTTTTTATATACCATATAAATTTAAAAATTTAATTATCTATCCTTATTATTTATCTATAATCTTTATTTTTAAGTCTGCCGTGTAGAATAATTCACACTTTACTTTTTAATTTTTACCCTTTTATATTTACTGTTCATTATTCCTGATTTATGCTCTTTATCTAACATTTAACATCTAACATTTAACATTTAACATTGTTTTAGAACGTCTGATAAACTCCTCTTGTATTCGTTTGCTTATCAATCTTAATATCCTTTAATGAAGGAGCTTTTATTCTCAATTCAAAGAAAAATCCTCTATACGAACCAACAGGATACCAATTAAAATTAATTTCCCACGATTTCAAATCCCTGTAAATTGTAATATACGGGGCAGATATTTGTTTCGAAAAAAAATCATAGCTTGTTGCAAAAGTGAATTTCCATTTATCTGATAAATTAAGTGCAAGATTACCGCTTATATTAGATGTTTTATATACACTATACGGATTATGTTTATCGAATGAATAATTGTAATTCAATCCTCCCGATATTGGAATACTATATTTTACATCATATACTTGCTTTTTTTCATTTTCTCTCTTTTCCTTCTCAAGTTTTATACGTTGTAAAGAGTCAATAGGTTCTTCGGTTTCGTTTTTTTGTGTCTCTTTGCTGTTTGATATATTAAAACCATATGAAGTAGATAGATTTATATTAAAACTTGTTAAATCGGCTAACTTTCCTTGCGTGCTTAGAAGGTAGCGGTTTACGCGTGTGTTAACGTTATTATCAAATTCGTAAAAATTAAAAGTAGCTCCTCCGCCTATATTTAAAAGACTTCCGATTTGAGTCCTGAAATCAGAGCGTAATTCAGACCATTTCAAAGAATCTGCCGCAAAGTTGTATGATGTTGAGAGGTTGAAATTAATTAACTGAAATTTATTATCGGTTGTATCGTTCACTTTTGTCTTCATTTCAAAAAGATTTCCCATAGAAAATACCAACGACTGGCTTTCACCGGAAGCCGGATATCCGAATATTTCTTTTTGAAAGAGAGAATATTTATTAGTCTGTCCCGATGTATCGGTATATTTTCCGTAATATCCCCATTTATCACTTGTAAAGTCAGGTGCATACTGGTAAGTAATCGATGGTGTAATTGTGTGTCTTATTCCCGTAATATTGAATACTTTTGGGTTTACAATGCCAATAAACTTTGTGTTAAATGATACACCCGTGTTGAAATATCTTACCGCCTTAAAACCTTTATTATCGGTTTCTATTACAGTGTTGTTGGATGGATTTATTTCCTTTGTAATATATTTCCCGTACCAGATTTCTGTATAATTAAAATAAGGTCTTATGTTAAAATATTCGAATTGAGGTGAAAAATTCAGATTAATATTGTGGATAGCTCCCATTCTCGAATCATTGTATGTGCTGTCAAATCCAAGATAATTTTTTAGTGTTCTTTTAGTATTTAGATTTTGAAAATTCCCGGAATATGAATAAGAAAAATATTCGTAGAATTTAAGTTTTCCTGTTGCATTATTTTCGTTTTTGAACGGAAAAGACTCGCTTCTTGAAAAACTAAGTGAGGGAAGTCTTTCAAGTACATCTCCATTTTGTAAATTCTGGTCTCGATAATAGTTTACCGATAAGGAATATGGAGTCTCTTCCCAGTATTTTGATAAAGTCAGGTTAGATACTGCATTCTGTCTCAATAAATCCGATAATTGATTCGTTGAGTTATCATAATAACTTTTCCCGCTGACAAAGGATAAGTTTCCACTGAGCGATGTAGTAGGATTAATTGTATGATTGTGAATCAAATTTATCACCCATTGGTCTGAAGAATATTTATCGACGTCTTTTGTCTCTCCCGTTCTTATTCTTGAATAACCGGCTTCGAGGCTTCCTGAAAATTTATATTTTAAAGCATATCTGAATCTTGAAGATAGGTCGAATCTTCCTTTTGTGAACGCACTCCCCTTAAATGCAAAATCCATAAAATCGTTTGTTGCCCAAAAATATCCGAAGTTAGCAAAATATGCTCCGTAGGTTCCATCACTGCCGTATGTTGGAACTATTAGACCCGATGACCTTCCGTGTTTATTCGGAAGTACTATAAAAGGAATCCAGAATATTGGAACTCCTTCAACATACAAAAAAACAGATTGAGCAAGTACTTTGTCTTTCGGGACTATTTTCATTTTAGGAGAAAAAAAATGATATTCGGGGTCTACCCTTTCTGTTGATGTAGTATACAAACCGTTCTTTATAAAAAATATTTCCGAAGTTACTTTTTTAATCCTTTCTCCAAAGTAATATCCCACATCGGCATCGGAATAACCCATTGAAATATTACCTTGTTGAGTCTGAAAATTGTATGTAAGTATTGTACCCTCGAATTTATCGTTTCCCTGATACATTAAAGGTAACTGTATGAATTTTGTATTGTCGGTGGAGTCGGGAAGTCCCATCGCATCGAGGGTCTGAGCTTCCTGTTCAAAAACTATTATGCCGGAATTTAATTTGATGTCCTTGTATGTTAATTCCGAATTGTTATAAAGATACATCTTTTTTTCCTTCATATCAAATACTACGGAATCTTCCGAATGGTAATTTATTATTTCATCAATATCGGATTGAACCTGTTTCGTAGTATCAATATTTACTTTCAGTGTATCGGTAATTTTTGTTGAATCAACCTCGTATATCTGTGAATAGGCAGTTGAATAGATTAGAAAGAAAAATAATATTTTAAGCGTAACTTTAATCAATTCATATATTTTATTTTCCGATTACTATATCATCAGAAAGTTCGTTCTTATCACCTTCTTTGATAGGAAATTCTTTAATAAGAATTTTTCCAATTTCATTAAGACATTTTAGTAATCCGGATTTATAATTCCCATTAGAAAATTCTGTTTTCATTTGAAAAATTATTAAGTCCCATTTATCTTGATTTATTTTATCGTTTATTCCTTCGTCAGCAATTATTTCGAAAACTTTATCCTTAAAAAGTACGAAAATTAATACACCTGTATGGTCTATCGTTTTATTCATTCCCAATTTTATAAATTCCTTGACTGCAAGTTCTTTATGTTTTAATTTCTTTTCTGAATATGATCTCTTAAGTTTTAAACAAAATCTGATTTCACCTGATGTTTTAGATTCAATCTTTTCGATTTCGTCTTTTAGTTCATATAAATCATCATTTGACAGGTATTTTTTTATGTAATTTATTGTCATAATGTTAAAAATTTAAGTTTTAAAAGTATTGTATTACCAGCTTCCGCTTGCTCCACCCCCTCCAAAGGAGCCTCCTCCGCCTGAAAAACCTGAAAATCCGCCGCTACTACCGCTTCCTCCACCTCCAAAAAATCCGCCTCCGCCCCAGTTTGACCATTTGTCGTCTTTGCCCCCTGAATATATTTTCCTTCCTAAACCGAATATTCTTCTGATGATTGAGATGAAAATTGAAAAGAAAATTATTC
>JBAZEQ010000025.1:0-15508 GCA_041653855.1 Ignavibacteria bacterium
CTATGTCTATTCCTTAGATGAGCCTATTTCTGTTCCACTGGACAAGAACATATCATTTCAAGCAAAACCATCTAAGAGAAATGTGAATGTAAATCAAATATGGACTTCTATTGATGGAGCGCCTTTTGTAAATACCTCTACAGTTACTTTAACTGGCACCGGAAAGTACGGTGAGCATGTCTTTAGGGCATACGTCAAGGGGTTAAATGCAATCGGAGATAGTCTAGTGGTTGAAAGGGTTTTCACAATAAATCCAGTATTACCTCCTCCTGTTTTCACTTTTGATATTGTAGGTGGATCTGCAACTATAACTGGCACGTCAGACTTTGATATTCTATATTCGACTGACGGGTCAATCCCGGATTTGATTAATCGAACCAATGTTGCAATGTACACTAAACCATTAAAGATAACAAAAAAGACGATAATCAAGGCGGTTGCAGTATTCGAAGATCAGTCGAGTGATATAGTTAAATTTCCAGCCTTTGACCCCGACACGCTCTTCACGACTCCCACCGTACTACCAATTGTCACATTATCCGGATCTAATTCATCGGACGGATACACTTCCGAGGTACTTATTACCTTTGAATCGTATTCGGGCGTGGCATATTACACTCTAGACGGAACTGATCCTCTTGACGATAAGAATCTTTCTAGGAGGGTATACGTAGAGCCATTTAATGTGTTGCCAATTGGAAATACGAAAATGTATTTGAATGTAGGAGTTATCGAAGAAGGAAAGCGTAGCGCGTCTACGTACAATGCTTAATAAATATTTAACAAACTGGAGATATGATGGCTGACCCAATTTCGAGCACTCTTGAGATAAATTTTGCATTTGAATGCAACCCTTGGAGAATATCCAACAGTTCAATGGACTATGGGGTTGCAACAGATAATACTATATCGTATTACAATTCAACAAATAAAACAGGAGAGCCTATTCAAGATATTAACGAGGCCCCCAAAACGGCAGAATATGACGCTAATGGGTATATTACAAATACACCAATATACGATACTAATATGAAAGAAGTATCTCGTAGAATAGACACACTTAAACTATTCATTGGTGCATGTATTGAAAGAAATAAGGCTTTCTCCGGAGATTATTTTTTCGCATTCGATATTTTAGATGTTGTTGGCAATTCAAGTCTAACATTTGGATTAAAATCGTATCTAGGGGTTGTAAATAACATATCTGAAGGAGAATACACTACCAAATGGAAATCGCCTTGTCTCACATTCCTAGATAGAGTAGGCGATGTTATTACTGTTGCAGTTGGATACAAATATGGATTAATGGATAAAAACCATTTTGATGAGATTGGTAGATTTGATTGGAATATAAACACTCCACTACCCGTGATTGCATATATTAAGGACGAAGTAATAGTTCCCGCTAATACAAATGTATACAATGCTTCCGAAATAACAACAAGGGTCACATTTGACAATAGTCTGGAATCTGAAGAAAATGTAAAAGCCGATCAGATGCTTGGTATTACGATAGATAACACTAACCCTAAATCTGTGCTAGTATACGACATTCCTGCACATACTAGCGTAGGCGTAAACATTCCTCAAATTCCAGAACTTGAAGAAGGTCAAGAAGATATAATATTTTTCATCACAAAAAAAGGTAATGCCCCTAATAGTGAATTAGTAATTTCTAGTGACCAAATTTTTTCCGGTAAAGGCGTGTGGACGTATACGCTAAAAGAAGAATCAACCGTGATGCTGCAAAAATGGGGCGACGGATTTAGTATTTGGCCTCTAGATAATTTCACAGCATATAGAGTCAACAAGAAGATGAAGCTACGAGTGAATGGATTAGAAACTGAATATGTTCCAGTATCTAATCGAGATCTAGATTATATTATGATGAATCTCTCAGAAGTTAATTCGGAATATGATTCATATGTAGAATTAGGCCCCATTAGGGGTGGCTGTCTTTAATTATTCTTAGTTGTTATTGTTACATCATTAACAATATCTAACTCTATCTGGGCAATTTCATTAGGTTGAGTGAAATTGGAAATGTCACCTTCCTTAGAAATCACATATAGTGCAGTGTAATAATCGGTGTCATTTCTGAACTGAACAGCCCATCTAATGAAAGTATCATAAATTAGCTCATTAAAATCAGTATTGATTAATCCGCCAGTTTCAATAGACTTCTGGAATTCAAAGTTAAGAAAATCTGAGACACTCTTTAGTTTTCCATCTACAATCAAAGGATTCAGTAGCATCCTACCTAAAGTATTTTCCCAAGCATAATTAATGAAATTGGCAATATTGGCCTCATACATCAGGCTGTTGTTCATCAATGTGCTTCCGGGGTATCCAAAAGTATCGAATAGTTTACGGGTGAACATTGATTTTAACAATACCCCGTTTGAGGTGAATTCTGGGAACAATACTACATTTGGATTCATCTGTTGTAGTTTATACATTGATTCAAATAAATCATCTATCACACTAAGACTCTGACCTAACAAGGTTTCTAGGTATTTCGAATCAGATGGAAGTTCAGCATATGGTACAAATTTTACGTGGCATCCCACAATTGATTTCAAAGATTCGATGATTTTAACTATCTTAGAGCAATATATTGGGAAGTTGAAATGAGTATTGTCCTTCAAATAAGCAAATGATTTTTGCTGAATATCAGATGCTACTGTATTTTTATTTGAGATCGGAGTAACAAATACTTCAACCTTCATAGTGTATTTGTGGACCTTAGACGGGAAATAGATATGTCGGACTGTTGCCTGCCCTTTTCTTTTAAGAGTTCTGAGAATATATCCAATTTCAGAAGTTGTATCTACATTCTGCTTACTTAATCTAAACACCGAACCGAGACTATTTACGTATTGTTCATATCTTGCTTGTGAAGAAATGTCATTGTCTATCGAAGACAAAGTGAATCTAGAATCGAAAGTTAACTTAATGTTACTGGTTGTAGTCCCCGCATCCTGAATGCTCTGGGCGACCCCTAGAGTATTGAAGCCGCTTAGGATGTACTCAGATGGGTTAGAAGGGCGCAAAGAGCCTACAGTGCCCGTGTAAAGCGAATTTATGGCAGTAAACATGACGTTGTTGAAGTAGCGATAGTCACCTGCACCCATTTGATCCTCGCCAAAGGCAAGGGCATGAGCTACATTTGGCATAGTCATTAAAATGGCCTTATAGTCATCAATAGTCACTGCTCTATCTAATGCTGAGAATATCTTTGGTGAATTATATCGGATAGAATCAATAGACTCTAGATCTGATCCTCCAACTGCACTCTCATTCAGGTAGAATGAAATATTATCTAAAGTAATTGAATTTGTTGGGTATGCTTCAAGGTCTACATTTTGAGCTTCAACTTTTAGATCTTTAGAATTGTAAAGATTACCTGCAACTCCATCTGTAGATAGATAAGTAACTTCAATTTCGCCACTAGGTACTGCAGATATTACGCCGTCTCCAAATAGAATTCGTATATTTCCTTCAGGTGTAGTAGAAATCATACATTTGTAATTAGTGCTCTTTACTAACTTACCACCCTGCATCGAAGGCGCAGTTGATTGATCTGCATTGTATAGAGTTCTACGATCAATTTCCCAAGCTATACCATCGACCTTGACAACGGTGATTCTATTTTCTGGGACTTGATCATATAATGGATCAGCGTCTCCAAAATACTGAGAGAATGTTGGATCTGCTATTTCGAAGTATTGGAAAATCTTACCTTCTTCGGCAGTAAAGGTAGCAGTTTTTAATGAACCCTGAACAATTCCAGCCCCTGTAGAAGGAGCAGTTACCTTACCAGTTGCATCCCATTTGAAAGTATAATCGTCTAATGCAATGAATGGATATGAGTTAATTGAGAAACTAGACTTCTTTTTTATGGTGAATGAACCAGAATAGTGAGAAACAGTTCCTTCTAGGATGACATACAAAGATGCACCTGCAGGGACTGGACGCCTGATTGAATAACCTTTAGACTGAGCGTCTACAATAGCAGATGAGAGTTTTGTGGCTAGTGGAGAATAGCTTTCTAGCAGACCTGTTTCAATACCCCTATATAGTAGCTCGGTGTATGCAGAGAATAACTCATGCAACATTCTTCCAGTACTGCTATTAAAAAAATCCTGAACTCTAGGAGCTTGTAGATTCAATATTGCGGACACTTGTGCAAGCGTGTCCTCGTATGAGATCTTACTATAATTTAGGAACTTATCATTTCTATTATCAACTTGCTCGGTAGCCATGTAGGATATTTAGAATTAACCCGAGTATCTATTCAGGTCCCTTTTCAATTGAGTTAGATTGCCCTTTTCTAATTTCAATTGATTCTTGAGTGAAGATAAGGATCCAAATATATTCTTGACGCTTGATTCGATACTTGCCGCCACAACAGCCCCTACACTAAGATGCAATATGCTGAGAAAATACGAATTCTCTCCAAAGCTGCCAGTACTAGGAAGACCATATCCTATCAATTGAGCTTCATTATTTCTGATATTCTGCTCAATTAGTCTAATTCTATATTCGCATCTCTTAACCGCATTCTTTTTTACTGTATATGCAATTCCGGTAGAATACGGAATCATTCCATACATCTTACTCAGGGAATATTCCTTATGATTCTTGAGCATAGGTTCGTCTTGAATTAGCTTCTCAATTGCTGATATTTTACAATTAAGTGTTCTAGATAATATTGTATAGAAGTTTTTGGTTTTAACTCGATATACGTATTCCTTATCTTTGAATCCAAAATATAAATCAGAATTCACTTGCTGTGATTGCATTATTGAAGCAATTGCATCCAAAGTAGATTGATCAATGTCATTGAAAGTGTCGTCGTATTCACTGCTTGCCGGATCGCTTGCGAATGGATTTCCATTTCTTATCATATCTTTAATTTCTGCCTTTTGAGCATCAATTTGAGAGTCTAATTTATCAACTTCATCTTCTCCTGAGTTTGCACTTAATGAAGAAGGAGAAGTAGTTTTGGTTGGATCATAATCCCTAAGTAACTTAACTTCGCTCATGCGCCTAGATTGAATATCGGTAGGTAACCCAACTGTTTTAGTTTCTATAAACCTAGCCAATTCAATTGGAATTTCGCTTGAATTGTCTAGTATATCCTTTATAGACTTAATGTCTTCAATATTTTCCGGACTTGTTAGATTTTTACCGTACAAATAAGAAACTATTGCAGTTGATACTTCGGTTGGATATGATTTGGTGTTTATATTGCATTCGCCAGACAGATGATCTACTATCTGCTGAACTTGAATTCCTAGTATCGACGATGCATAATCCTCACCTATCTCTAAGTTTGAGTTTTCTTGATACAGTGAATATGCCTGAGATCCTTTTAATCCATTGAATTTCACAAGTTTATCTATTACATCAGGCGACAATCCAGCCTTTGCTAATAGATCGCGTAAAGGCAAATCGCCATTCAAAGTCGAAAATTCAGATAAACTTAAGTCATAGCCAATGTATATTTGAGTCTGTTCTTGATGTACTACAGGACTTCCAGATTCTATTCTTGTTGAATTGCCTGCATCTGCCTGCATAGCCATAGAAGGTGAGCGGTATCCAATATGCACGTAATCAATAACAACGTCACTATTGTCTGATATTTTTTGGCCAGATTTAGATTTACCTGAATCAAAATGCATTGGATCAAAGATTCTAAAATCACCACCCCATCTACATCCATTATTTTTTGCTGCAATTCCTAAAGTACCTTCGTATATTTGTTTTGTAGTATATGTGTCGTTACCTATTTTCCATTGTTTGTCTGGTATAGAATTACCATAATTTCCGGTTATTATTGTCTCTCCATCCAATATAATATTCAGGTCACAGGCTTCTCCGAAATAATGTAGAGATCCGGGAGTGTGTTTCCCATCACCAACAACACCTCTGAGACTATTAACTAGCACGGTCACGTCATGACCGTTCCATGTATTCGGAATGTCAGATATAACCTTTAACGCGATTGGCTTCCACCAAGGTTCTAATTCACTAGGAGGTTTACGCCATCTAGCAGTAGCCATTAATACACCGCTTTCAATGTATTTGAGTAAGGTAGTATACTCTTAAGGAAATCCATATTCACATGACCTTCAGCAGCTTTAGTACTTGCAATTTCACCGTCAGTGCCAAAAGTTTCAGCAAACATAGTATCAAGATATTTTGTTAAGTTGTCATTAGCTTTAACTATCGGGTTTATCCACCTACCATACTTACTAAGTTCAAGTTCAGCCAACATCTCACTAACTTGATTGTTAATATTTCCGCAGATATATGAATTACATGTATTCATTGAATCGAGAATATTAACAACATCTAGAATAGAATATCTACTTCTCTTAATTATACCGTCTTCGAACTTAGAACTTCCACAATCAGGGAATAGCCATCCGATTGTATTATTGACTAGAATACCTAGCAATCTACTACGAGTTCTTAGAAAGTTATTATACATATCCTCTAGCTTATGAAGAGGAGCCATTGCCTTTTCGTACACACTTGCTATTCCATATTGAACATAGCTTCTTCCGAGTTCATTTAGCTTCTTAGCCCCATTCAAGAGTCCATTGAAGGGATTAAATTTGTTCAGTAGTTCATTTAGTTCATCGAGATCAACCAGTTTTATGTTTTTACGTCGTTCTAGGAATGCTATGACATCTGCGGCTGAACAAAAACTAATGTCTTCATCCTCTGAAGTCATACCTATTTTATTGAATATTCCCCTCATGCTAGTAGCAGAACAATAATTTACTAATCCATTGAAGATGTCTATCATTGGACCCGAAATAACTTCACAATTTCTTAAGAAATTTTCAACATCATCTAGAAACGAGAATAGATCATTGAATTGGAATTGAAAATTCACACCTAGCGTACCTACACTATCCTGCATGCCCTGTAGAAAAGCACCAAAACAATCAAACAACTTATTTGTTAGGTTATTTGCAATATCCTTTATCTTCTGAATTATCTTATACAATGCATTTAATATTGTTAATGGAATAGCAATTAATGATTTAATGGCCATTAATAATATTTGCATTGCAGGGGCCAACACCCCACAATAGAATGCTCTAATGCTAATTCCTAGCGGCGAGTTTACAACTGAACCAACAACCTTTTTACCAAACGATTTAACCGCATCAATTGCATTGTTAATGGTATCTACTCCAGAGGTAATATATCTCATCACCGCATTATTCTTCAATAGAGTTCCAATTTCGTCTAGAATATTTGTAGTACAATCACCTGACACTGAAGAGGCAACCGCACCCATAGCAGAAGAACCAAACTGGTAGCATTTGTCTATTTTGATACTGTCGGTGAAACTTTCAACCTTGGCTATTTGTCGCCCTATGAAATTTCGATTGGATGTAGATTTTGCTGTGCTTGCAATACTAGATCCTATATTTGTAATATCAACTATACCCATGAATTTTATTTATCCTATATTCCGGGCATTGCTGACACCATGAAATAATCACTGCCACCTTGGTGAGGTAATTGAGTAAATGGACAGAACGAAGCCTCTGTGATCACCTTAAATTTAGGCAAAGGAATTCCCCCCGGACCTGCTGTATGTGTTATTACTCCGTCCTTGTCGATCTTAAATTTAGCTCCACTAGTATGATCAATGACATATTCACCTGTTGATTTATTATATGACACCGTAGTTCCATCTTGCGAATTGTATATTTCTTGATTCTGTTGTTTACTTTGCTTCTGCCCCTTAGTTACTAATGAATCACCTTTAGCCTTCGATGGATTACTCCAGACTGGAAAATGAATATCCCCGTTTTCAAAAGTCACGTCTACATATGTTCCGGGGGCAGGAGGCGCATAGGTCCCTGTACCTCTAGCCCAAGGCTGTGCTTTATTTGGTAATGTATCAGTCAATCCAAATATCTTAACTCTAACGTAAAGTGGTTTTGAGGTATCAGTTTTACATTTAGTTACGATACCTCTATACACACCATTCAATCTAGCCATTGAATCGTTTAATATATTTGCTCTTAACTTATCGAATCCGCTTATTTTTAAGTCTTCTTGCGTACTGATTTGAGGCATGATTAATCCTTACCTAGATTGGACGTGTTAGACATCAACTGAATGGTTGTCTGGAAAGCACATAATCCACTCATAATATCTCTCTTAAAATGGTAACCCTTACGAAGGACCAAATATTTACCTGAAGTCATTTTCGTCTTTATGAATTTCCCTCTTTCATCCAAGGATCCATCTACAACTTCAACAATATCGCCTGCAGAAGTAAATGTTTCACTATCACTAACTACACTTAAATTCATAGCATAAGAAGCTATAACGGCTCTTCTATATGCAGGGGCAATAGGATATTTCTCATAGACCTGAGGAGAACTACTTGGTTGATATACTATTACATTAGAACCACCATTTCGCTGTGCAGATCCGGGAGATATATTCTTTGATGTTGATTCCATTTTATTTCGCGAAGTATTTGCCTTAACTTCTCGTAATTCAATACTAGATGCCTCTTTTGTAAACCCAGATTGATTAGTAAATTGTTTGTCTCTAAAGTATATGATTGGGTTTGGAGTACCCTCCATTTTTAAGGAACCATTGTTCAATGAAGCATTTACATAATTAGCGGGGCTATTCATAAATGTACATTTTGCGTCTTCCCTGAATCGTTCTTTAATTCCATACAATCCAACATCCCCGTTCAATTTAATATTGTAAATGAGTGCGCTTTCATTGAGATACGATCTATCGCATATGTAATTAATAGCTGTCAAGAAATTATGATTAACTATTAACCAAGACATTCCGTCTTGAGTGTTTAGATTTTTCTGTACATCTAATTTAATAGATTTCTTCTTACAAATATCCTTAAGTACCGATAGACTTGTTTGATTTTGATAGCCACTTGGGGGAATAAGACTGAGCAGACTACCATTAACCCCTCGCATAATAAACATCAATTCGATTTCGTGCGATGAGTTATCTACTCTACTATTTCGTATTGAACTTGATACTATATCAGCTTTGAATACTACTTCAGATTTATCATTTCCTTCATAAGCCCCCATGGTGATTTCAATTTCTGTATATTCTTTGAAATCATAGTTTGCTTCAACAAGTCGCATTTTATCTCGGAATAGTATTCTACCCCAAGGAAAATATCCAAGATTCTCGTAAATTGAGCATTCTAGTATTGAGCTACTATCCATAGCTAAATTTCCTAGTCTAAAATAACAAGCCGATTGCATTATCTACCTTTCGTTACTTTAATGATATATGCGTTTATGTCTGCTATAGAAGGAATCACTATTCTCTTCCCAAGATGTAGATCAGTTATGATATTATCTACATTAGGTTTACCTTGCCTAATTCTAAAAGTATCTCTCATTACCATCGGTATTCTAATATTATTGGCCTTCACAATGGCCCACCACAATCTGAAATCAGAATATTGTAGTTGCGCGATAACCCAAGGTTTGCCAACCAATTCTTGAGTTATTGTTAGGATTGTTGATGATCTAACTTCAAATGCGTCAGGTGCCGATAGCAGATCTAACGATCCTTTATCATATACAAATAAGTCTCCGTAATTCATCTCTCCTCCAGCTTAAACATTGGAACACCCGCAAACAATTGATTAGGTGCCTGTAGCGCATTGGTTGCATTGACCTGATAATAATCAAAGCTAACATCAATAGTTAATATAACAGGATCCCCGTCAATAGTTTCTCTAGATGCATTGATTGAAAATGCAGTTATTACAAGCGGACTGAAAGAATACTTAAGAGTTCCTTTATAATCGAATATTTCTAATTTTACTATTGGAGGGTTTCTCGCAAATGAATCAACTAATCCCTTAAATAATGAAACCGCTGCAGATTTAGTATCATCTACTGCATTAAATAAATTAACCTCTCCAGTTGCAACTGCAGGTTCTTTAGCAGGTTTTGCTAGAGTCCTATCTCCAGTAATTGCAGGAACAGAAGGATTGGATGGAAGAGTAGTCTGATTATACCAGTGAACGCCTCCAATATCTGAGCCTATGTTATTAGATCTAAGCTGAATAGGATCTCTTCTATTAGCAGCAACAATAACATAATCATCTACCTTTTTCGAATTCGATAATTTACCTAGCGGCACTATAAGAGATGAATTCGACGCAATATACAAATCAATATCTGATTTTACTTCATTCAGGTCGGTATATTGAAAATCTTTACCGTTGAAATATGAATTATAGATGCTTACTGTTTCTGGACTATCATAGTCTCCAATTGCCTGCATTTGCTCTATTTTAGCCGTCATGTTTGCAATAGCTCTAACATGAGCATAGCAACTGCTCAATATGCTTTTGTATTCTCCTTCTGTCGCTAATTTTTCTGCTTCAGTTGGTTCATTTCGAGTAACAACCCCTGTATTTCCTTGATTTAATGCACTCATTGGCCATCCCAATACACATAGGGACTGTAGCGCCTCACCCCATCCATCCATATGAGGAGTATACCACTTAAATTGCACAGAGAAACCATTCAAATTTGATCCATTATACATCTTTCGACTAGCTGGACCTGTTCCCCCTAGAGTGTATCCCATAACATTCATTACTGTATTTGCAAATTTCATCACTGATGATCCGTTGATTGCAGACTGTGTAAGTTCGCCTCCAATCTTAACGCCCTTAAGAGCGTCAGTGAATCCGTAGTATAATGTTGTCTTCCAATCATTAACGGCATTGAACTTAATATCACCCTGAACAATACCTTCAACAAAAATATCGGGGTATTGATCGTCAGCATCATCCCCGATGGATGTACCAGTAATGTTGCCTATAGCTTTCTTAACATTTGCGATTGCATCAGTCCACCCGCCAATAGTGCCAGGGGACTCTGAAGATATTCTACCTTTTAGTGACATGTAAATTATTTAGTTTCTAATTGACTAAATAAAAATCGAGGAACAATATGAGTGGACGTGTAATAAACGATCAAGACAGAGAAATACTAGCTAACATGGGTTTCAATCCGGAAACTCTAGGATCTACTCAAACTCCCGAAGTTAGAGTTGAAGATAGTGATCTATTCCTTCCAATCAAGGGGCTACCATCTGGCGGTAAATTGTACAGAAATCCAATGGGAATGCCTATCACTATAAAGGGCATGCCATTTAAGGTAGAAGATACTGTTGCATTAGCTGCTATGAAGGACGAGGAAAACCACGAAGTAATAGATGATGTATTCAGAAAAAGACTGAGAGGGGTTGCTCCTGAAGATCTACTAGAAATGGATCGTAAATACATTCTCGCTTGGATGAGAGATCAAACTTTCCAGAGGGCACCTCTACGTCGTACCTTTGCATGTAGTCACTGTGGCCACGTAAATCTACATAGAATAATTGAACTTACTAGTTTCGTAAAATATGTATTACCTGATGGGGTTTCGGAACCTGAATTTGATCTTCCTGTGTCGAATAAGAGAATTAAATTAAAATTTGAACGCAGAAAAGACGTAATAAACGTAAGAGAATATATTAAACAATTCGAAAATTATCGTAGAATCACTGAAGTAGATGTTGAGCGATTCCGCATAGCTTCAGTATTTGATAATAAGAGCATTGAATCTGCACTAGAATTCATGGCAGCATTAGACCCCGTAGATAATGCAGTATTGACAACCCAATTCAATAGATGTAACATGGGTATGACCGATATGGTGGCAATCAATTGCGAAAAGGAGGAGTGTGGGAATACAAATCTCGTACACGTTCCCTTTCGATCTGAATACTTTGTTCCCAGAATTGGACCCGATCTGGTTGATCAAGGTGAAAGCCTCGCTCTCTAAGTATCTAGGCACTAGCATTAATACATTCGACAAAATGTTCCTATTTGAATTCTTCGAATATCTAGACTACGTGCATCGTAAAATAGAAGATGAGAGATCTTCACAAATGAACAATATCATCCAATCCTAAATAATAGAATGTCTTTGAATCCCACCGATATGACTCTGCAGAGATTAGCTGTCTCGTTAGGCCAGTTAGTTGAGCAGTTACAGGTAACTAAATCAGCTAAAAAAGAAGTTCAAATAGAAGACGTTATTAAAGCGTTGAATTCTACATTTAAGACTACAAAAGGCGATATTACTGAATTAAAATCATTGCTCAGGGTTAGCAAAAGTGCCGGAAATGTTGCTCAATATGAAAAGCTAATTAAAATGCTTGAACTTCTGGTAAAGTCATATGACAATCCAGATATTAAGCAAATGAGTAGATTAGGAATTACTACACAGAATCTAATAGCTGAAATTTCATCTCTCAGAGATGAAGTTAAATCAACAAACATTAGAGGGAATGAAAAAGCAAATTTAAGTCTATTAACTCAGGCAATAGCAGACGGTTATAGACAATATGCCCTAACTGGATTTGGAAAAGAAGCTAGTAACTTCTATAAAAAAGCAACTCTAGAACAAATGAGATTATTGAAGCAAATTGATAAACATATTGATGAAGGTATTCCATTAAAAGACCTAGGAAAGAAAACACCATTAGAGAAGGCAAAAGAAATAGGCTCTAAAGCATTAAGTAGCGGACCTCTACAAGCCGCCGCTGACATGATACTCAAGGGGATGGGGTTCGGAACTTTACCGGGAGAGTTCTTAGACATGTTTAAGGGTGGATTCGGTAAAAAAAGTGTTAGTAAGAAAGAATCTGAAGAAGCTGAATTGCAATCGATGAAGGTACAAGGCTTGGTTGAAGCAAAAGAAAAATCTCAACTAGCCTTGGATTATAATAGAACGCTTCAAGAAAGAGCCGTTTCTATACGCGATACTGCAAAAGCAACTCGCGAAAACCTCATGGTTGAATTGAGTAAGTCTCTAGCCGATGCAATGCGCATCGGAGGAAATATAGACACTCGGTTTGCAATGGAAGGCGAACCCGGACTTGCAGACATTACTAAGATACAAGAAGCTATTGTAGCGAATGCAATAACTAAGGAAGATATTGATAATATACTAAAAGCAGCCACAGCTAAAGCTGAAGATGGCAATGCAGAAAACATATCAGTAACAACCGAAGAGTTAATGAAAAATTTCTCAGAAGTTCAGGAATATTCTAAGATTATTGGGGAACAGGAAAAAATAATTGCAGATACTGCAATTGGTATTCAGGAATCTATAGATAGAGTTGCTGAGCTATTCATTGATCTGAGAGATATTCTCGGGCAAGAATTAAGGAACGAACTCGAACAATTAAATACCTTGATTTCTGGGATGAGTGGAGTTGATGAAGAAACTAAGGCAGGAATATTAAGTGCTAAAAGAACTCGTAAGATTGAAAATATGGCTAGAGTATCAGGTGTTGCGGAGGATGAATTACATGGAATAATTGGAGGCGAGCGAGATAGTAGGTATATGAGCGAATATTTGAGACAGGGCAAACTTGGTGGCAGACAAGGTGCGAGTGCATTGGCTACTGAAGCCTTTAGAGAATCCACCTTTAGAGATGCGCTTTATGGCGAACAGCCAATGATGCCAAGGACTCAAACCTCAGGAGATGAATTCGAGGCAAGAGTTAGGGCTACCAATGAACGATTAGAGAAGGCAAAAGTTCCTGTACCTCCAGAATTAAATGTCCCCAAAAATGAACCAAGCCCTATACAAGAATTAACTCATGCCGCTGAAGACAGGGGAATTATGGAAAATGGACTAAGTCTTGAAGATATTAGTTCAATAGTATCCGAATCGATAACTGAATTCTTAAGAAATTTCGAATCTACAATGAGAGAAAGAGAAAAAGAAAATATTCAGCAAGCTGACATTTTAAGAAAGGCTCTTGTGAGTGGAGATGTTAAGGTCAAGGTTACTAATTTAAGCGATATTCCAGCACCTCAAATAATAGCAGGGCCTTCAGGGGGCGAAGATGCATCTTATAGCGGAAGTAGCTTTGGAGATTAATAATGGCAACAGATAGAAGTGAAATAAGCACATATTTTAGCTCAAGGGTTTCAGGATTTGTAGCCAACAAATTCAGAGTAGACATTGAAGCTATGAACATGGAAACACTAAGATTCTATGCTAAAAAGGTTTCAATTCCATACGAAACTCTTAATTTCTTGGAAGACATATATGTCAGCGACATCACCTTAGCTAAGCCACGGAATATAATATCTGTTCAGACTCCTTCAGAGGCAACATTTACATTTAGGATGGATCCCGACAATGCAATTATAAAAAGACTAGAGGCGTTATTCGCTAGTACCCACAACATCAATAATTTTGAAGTTACTCGCAACCCTACTCTATTTACCATCACTGTTACTTTATATGGGGCTGATTTAGAGGAAAAATATAAAAGTGTTTTACTCAATTGCAGTGTTGCTAAAATGGAAACATATGATTTAGACGCTTCTGATAGAAAATTAAAAGAATATTCTGTTACTTTCCTATGCAATAGGGTAGGTCCAAGAGATTATGCTTCTACATCAACAACAGGAAATGCAACTAAAGCAATAGTCACCTGTCAAAAACTACTAACAAATTATAAAGCCGCATTAGCAAAATATCAAGATTCACTAAACAGGAGCGATAGAACTTCATTAGGTCTTACCAATAACGATATAGATAAGGCATTTAGTGATAGTAATGTAATAGAAATATTTTACAATTTAGTTAATAATTCATCTACATGTAGGTTTAATGAAAAATTCCCAGTAGGCAAACAACTAAGCAATCCAATCAGAGATTATGTATATAGGCGCTTGATAGATAATGGAATTTCTCAAGATCGTATTGATCTTAGCCGATAATTAATCAGTTCCATAAGCATTTCTCATTGTCGAGGTATGGTTCTTTTTCTTCTCTAATATAGCGAGATCATAATCAAACATGACACCGAATTTGTATAATTCATTACCTTCATAGGCCATCTTAACACTGTCTATTGTAGTTGGCTTTATGTTCAGGAATTTTATCTTGAATAGCTCTTCGCCTGTTGCATAACTAAAGCACGAAAGAACAACTGCATTTCTATTGATGAGACTACCCGAAGAATAATCTGGAGCATTCATACTATGTCGAATATTAAATGGATTTGTGATTAATGTATTATTCCCTTCAGAGAATTCACCTCCATTAACGCATTGCTGATGCCATCTAAGTAATGAATTATATCCTAGTAGATGTTCCCCTTCTAGGATTGTCATATTGATACTACCTGCATTATTAATTGAGGTTGGAACTTTTCTCTCAACTCCAAAATAGTACATTGAATCAACTTCATTTTGAAATTTTGGAATGTCTACTTCTTTGACTTGGAAAGATAATAGTTCTGGATTGGGAAAGGATGATGAATTATCGAATTCATTGAAATTAAAAGTAACAAGCCATTTTGTATTTCTTATTGGCTCTGAAGTTTTCTCAATCGCAGTAACGAAATATCCATATTTCTTATCTAACATTCTATTATTTAG
>JBAZEQ010000026.1:0-13162 GCA_041653855.1 Ignavibacteria bacterium
AAAGCTGAGGATAAGAAAAAAGGATACGGACTTGAATTACCAAATATTAAAAAATAATTGAAGAACGCAATAAACAGAACTTTCAGATATAAATGAAATTTATTATACTATTAATAGATAAAGTAATATGGAAATTGTAATTGGAATTGATATAGGAGGTACGAATACCGTTTTTGGACTGGTTGATAAAAATGGTAATTGCCTTTCCGAAGGAACTATAAGAACGGATAAATTTGAAAACGTTAAAGATTTCATAAAAGAATTATCGGATGAAATAAATATATTAATATCCGAACTTAATAATGATTATGATATAAGAGGAATTGGTATCGGTGCACCGAATGGAAATTATTTTAAAGGTACAGTTGAATTTGCCCCGAATTTAAAATGGGAAGGCGTAATTAATTTTTCGGAATTATTCAAAGAACATTTTGATTTGCCTGTAATCCTGACAAACGATGCAAATGCTGCCGCATTTGGGGAAATGGTCTTTGGTGCCGCAAAAGGAATGAAAGATTTTATTATTATAACACTCGGCACGGGTCTCGGAAGTGGATTTGTATCGAACGGGGAATTGATTTACGGACACGATGGTTTTGCAGGCGAATTAGGACATACAATTGTTTTTCACGATGGTCGCTTATGCGGATGCGGAAGGAAAGGCTGTCTCGAACAGTATGCCTCCGCAACGGGAATAGTAAATACCGTTCTCGAAATGCTTGAATCAACAACAGAAGATAGCATTCTAAAAAATTATAAACCTGAAGAAGTAACTTCAAAACTTATTTATGAAGCCGCACATCAGGGAGATTTAGTAGCTATGGAAGCTTTTGATTTTACGGGACGTGTTCTCGGCTTTGCGATTGCTAATGCCGTTGCATTAACCAGTCCTGAAGCTATTATTCTTTTTGGTGGTCTTGCACTTGCCGGTGATTTTATCTTTAAGCCTACAAAGATGTATATGGAATATTATATGATGGAAGTTTTTAAGAATAAAGTAAAATTATTACCTTCGCAAATTGTCGGGAAAAATGCTGCGGTTCTCGGAGCAAGTGCTATTGTTTGGAAAAATTTAGAATAAAATAAATTATGCAAACTCGTAGACAGTTTTTAAAAATTTCTGCTTTAACTACTTCTTTATTTCCGTTCTTAAAAGTTAATGCATTTAATAAAACTCCATTTAAAGGCACGGGGATAAAACCAATTGTCCTTTCTACCTGGAATTTCGGTGTTCAGGCTAATGTGGAAGCATGGAAGGTTTTAAGTAACGGAGGGAAAGCTCTCGATGCGGTTGAAGCCGGGGTAAAAATTCCCGAAGGTAACCCGGAAGTCCGCTCTGTTGGTTATGGTGGCTTACCCGATAGAGATGGACACGTTACTCTCGATTCCTGTATTATGGATGAGGCGATGAATTGCGGCTCGGTGGCTTTTCTTGAAAACATTATGCATCCTATTTCTGTCGCACGGCTTGTAATGGAAAAAACTCCACACATTTTGCTCGTTGGAGAAGGTGCTTATAACTTTGCTATTGAAAATGGTTTTAAAAAAGAAAATTTACTGACTTCCGAATCTGAAAAAGATTGGAAAGAGTGGTTGAAAAATTCTGGATATAAACCATATAATATTGAGCCCGACCACGATACTATTGGAATGATTGCACTTGATTTGAATGGAAATCTTTCGGGTGCCTGTACTACGAGTGGTTTGAAATATAAAATGCACGGAAGAGTAGGCGATTCACCGATTATAGGAGCAGGTCTTTATGTTGACGGAGAAATTGGTGCGGCAACTTCCACCGGTATTGGTGAAGAAGTAATCAGGATTTCAGGGAGTCATCTTGTTGTTGAGTTAATGAGACAGGGAATGACCCCGCAGGAAGCCTGTGAGGTAGCTGTCGGGCGTGTTGTTAAAAATAAATTGAAAAAGGATAAAATTGACCCTGATTTTCAGGTTGCTTTTCTTGCTTTAAATAAAAACGGTGATTATGGTGCATATGCAGTTAATAAAGGATTTAAGTACGCAGTATATTCAAAAGACGAATGTAATCTGTTAAAAGATTCTTCGAGTCAGTATTAATATTTATAAAATGTGCTCATAAGTTTTATATTAATTTAAGCAATTTTACATTTTTACATTGTAAATTGAAAGTTGGACATTTATTTTTTCGGATTTGAATTATAAAACCTGTTTATTATTTGTGCGTCACCTGACCTCTCAGAACTGATAAACTTTATTTCACCGTCAATCGATTTGTTCAATTGTACTAAGGAAGTATTGACTGCAAAAGCTCCTTCTATTTTAATTGCATTTGCTAATTTAACAAATTCCTCGTAGCTTATCGGACACATTACATCACAATAGTAGTAACCGTTTTTATAGCCGTATTCCGGACTGGATAATGGAGGTACGTATTGAACGTTGTTATACAGAATATTCAATAATACAGGTTTACCGTTTACTTTAATATATAGTTCATCGTTAATTGGTTTTGTAATTCTTTCGTATCCTTGTTTTTTCTGAGTAATCCTGATTGTAAAAAATAAACTCGTATCTATATTGGCTTCGTCGTTGACCAATAATATTTTTGTGAAATTGCTTGTTACAATAGGTTTATCGAGTTTATCAATTTTTTTAAATTCGGTTTCGGTATCGAACACTTCAACCTGGTATATATATGAAGAATCAGTTTTGAATTTTATTCGTCCTTCGTTTTCATTCCAGAATTCTGCTTCAGGCATATTCTTGTAACTTGTACTACAACCTGAAAAGGTAATAGTTATTACAAAAATAATTGTCAAGACTTTTGAAAAATAGAACAACTTCATTTTTAATCCTTTTCCCATATATTTAACTGTTTATTCAAATCTAACTATAGAATATTAATTAAGAAAGATAAAATTGAAAGTTATTTTTAAATAAAATTGGAACATTTATAGCATTTTTTTGTATTAATTAATAGGGAATGTATTATTTTAATCCGTAAATTTTATTATTTTATTGTTAAAATTAAAATACCCGAAAAAAAATAAATTATCGAAAACAATATGAAAAAAATATCTTATTTGTTAATGCTTTTTATCTTCACTTCAATTCTTAATGCTCAGGATAGCGGCACGGGTATCGGAATTATGCTAGGAGAGCCATCTGGTTTATCTGCTAAAAAATGGTTAAACAATATGAATGCTATAGATGTCGGTATAGGATGGTCTTTTTCCGAAAACGGTTCAATCCATTTGCATGCCGATTATCTCTATCATAATTACGATTTAATTCGAATATCCGATTCGAAAATTCCTTTATATTTTGGTATAGGTGGAAGATTGAAATTTAAGGGTGAAGATAAATCAAAAGGAAACAGTATTGGAGTTCGAGTTCCGGTCGGAGTTGCATATCAGTTTTCGAGTGCACCTTTCGATGTTTTTCTTGAAATTGTTCCTATTATGGATATTAGTCCTGATACTAGGATTACATTTAATTCCGCAATTGGTGTAAGATATTACTTCAAATAATTTTAGTGTTATTACATAAATAATGTTATAGAAATCTTAATTTCAAATATCTAAATTTTATAAAAATTTATTAATTCCGATTTTTTATGCTAATTTAGAATATTAGATTTTAATATCTTTTTAGAAATTAATATTTAGTATTTTATATAAATTACGTATTCCTTTTTATGCTAAAGCAATTCTATTTAATATTTCTTTTTACTTCGGTTATATACTCCCAGAGTATTCAAAAAAAATTTTTAAACGATAATTGGTTTTTTACTGAATCTGGTACACGTAACTGGCTTCCTGCTTCTGTTCCGGGGAATATTCATACAGACTTACTGAACAATAAAATTATTGCTAACTCCGATTTTTGGGGTAACGAAAAAAAACTGCTGTGGATAGAAGAAAAAGATTGGGACTATAAAACAACATTTTCCGTTGATGAAATAATATTATCGAAACAAAATATTGAAATTGCTTTCGAGGGACTCGATACTTATGCAAACGTATATCTTAATGACTCACTTATAATCCGGGCTACTAATATGTTCCGAATGTGGCAATGTAATTGTAAAGGAATAATAAAAAAAGAAAACAATAATCTGTTTATTCAATTTTTATCTCCCTCAAGAATGTCGGATAGCATAGCTTCATTATCGGAAGTGAAACTTTCCGGTGATAAACTTATTTACCTTCGCAAAACACCTTATAGGCTGGATTACCGTCATATCTTTGCGTCAAGCGGAATTTGGAAATCGGTTTACCTTCTGTCATGGAATGACTTGAAAATAGAGGATGTTTCATTTCAACAAGAAAACATCACACCCGAACAAGTAGAGCTTCACGTTCCATTTTTCTTGAATTGCTTTACAAGGGATTTGTATAAAATCTCGATAAAAGATACAAATAATATGATTACCTATGCCGAGAAAACCGATTCTCTATTCGAAGGCTATAATCTCGATGCATTGGATTTTAATTTGTATAATCCTCGTCTCTGGTGGACACGCGAACTCGGGACTCCGGAAATGTATGCATTCAGATTTGAAGTAAGAAAAAATAATTATGTGGTAGATGAAAAAATATTTTATATAGGTATAAGGAAAATTGAGCATGTTAATGAAAAAGATTCTCTCGGACGCGATATTTATTTTAAACTTAACAATGTTCCTCTTTATATAAAAGGAGCAAATTATATTTCGCAAGAAAATTATATTAAATCTCTTAAAATTGATGAACATAAAATTCTGATGAAAGATATCAATCGTTCGGGAATAAATATGTTTCGTGTTCGGGGTGATGGAATATATGAGGATGATGAATTTTACAATCAATGTGATTTAAACGGCATACTTGTATGGCAGGATTTTATGTTTTCCGATACAATATATCCGGGTGAATCTGATTTTTTAGAAAATGTAAGAATTGAGGTATCACAAAATATTTCCCGCTTAAAAAACCATCCCTGTATCGCATTGTGGTGCGGGAATAATGAAATATATGAAGACGAGTATAGCCGGGATTTACAAAAGCAACTCGTATATTCTAAAAAAGAATCCATTAATATCAGCAATAACTATAAAATGATATTTGAAAATATTATTCCCGAAGCTCTCAATAGTATCGTTCCTTCGGCGAATTATATTCCTTCTTCCTCTAAAATTAGTCGGGATTTAACCGATAAATTTATTTTTATTTACAAAGGAAGATTTTAGTTTTGTAAAAATAATTTCTATTATTAAAAAAATATTATATGAATAATACCGAGAAAGCGTTAAATTTCTTTAAAGGGTCATACAGTTGCTCGCAATCGGTTTTTGCGGCATATTCGGAAAAGTTTGGAATAAAAGAAAAAGATGCTCTTAAAATTGCATTGGGTTTTGGCGGGGGAGTCGGAAGAACGCAAGATATTTGCGGTGCTGTTACAGGCGCTATAATGGTTATGGGATGCAGGTATTCCGATGAAAATGATATTGAAGGCTCGAAAGAGATTGTTTATAGCAAAACGAAAGAGCTTATCACGAAGTTTAAGAAAATTCATAATAATATTGATTGCCTTGATTTAACAGGTGTAGATTTTAGTAAAGAAGGTGGTCGAGAATTATTTAAGAATTTAAATATTCACGAAAATAAATGCAAAGGATACATTGTGAATGTATGTAAAATCCTTGAGGAACTGATTTAATTCCTTAATACGTAAATTAAAATGATTAAAAATCTTATTTCATTATGAATTTAAATTGAATTTACATATTCGTAATCGACATGAGAAATTATCTCATATCCCATTGCTTTTCTTAATGTGTTTTTTAATTTCATCTGCTGTATAAATAAATCATGTTCGGGAACATTATCTTCATAATGTATCGGACTTTTAAAATAAAATGATAGCCAGTCCTGTATTCCCTTGAATCCCGTTCTTTGGGCAAAATCCATAAATAGAGCAAGGTCAAGTACAAGCGGTGCCGCTAAGATAGAGTCTTTGCAAAGAAAATCAATCTTAATCTGCATTGGATATCCCATCCAGCCGAATATATCTATATTATCCCAGCCTTCTTTATCATCACCTCGCGGAGGATAATAGTTTATTCTTACTTTATGATAATAATTCGAGTATAAATCAGGATATAAATCCGGTTGCAAAATGTTTTTTAATACAGATAGTTTACTTTCCTCTTTTGTTTTAAAAGAATCAGGGTCATCGAGTACTTCGCCATCACGATTACCAAGAATATTTGTTGAAAACCATCCTTTTAATCCGAGCATTTTTGCTTTTAACATAGGTGAAATAACGGTTTTAATTAGTGTTTGACCTGTTTTAAAATCCTTACCTGCAATTGGGACACCTTTTTCAATCGCATAGTTTACTATGGTAGGAATTTCACAACTTAGATTAGGAGCACCATTAATAAAAGGGCATCCTTCCGAAATTGCGGCATAGGCATAGAGCATACTTGGTGAAATGTCTGTGTGATTTGTTTTCATTGCTTTTACAAATTCATCCGAATTATGATGTACGCCATTTTGCAAAATGTAAACCTCTGTGCTTGCACACCAGATAATTACAACCCGTTCAATATTATTGTCGTTTTTGAATTTTCTGATGTCCTCTCTTATCATCATCATTTTAGCATATTTATTTCCACCTTCTTTAATATATTCACCGTTTAGATTTTTTACATATTGCTGTTCAAATACACCTTTCATCGGTTTTATTATTTGCAATTCATTCTTTACACTTTCAATATCTTCGGGCTTTAAAACTTTTGCATATAACGCAGATTCATAGCAGTTTTCATTTCTAATATCCCATCCCCCAAAAATAATATCTTTTATTTCTGCTAATGGAATAATCTCTTTAATAAGCGGAAAATTGTTTTCATTTCTACTTCCGATTCTGATAGTTCCCATTTGGGAAATCGAACCAATTGGAAGCGATATTCCTTTAAGAATCGAAAAAACTCCTGTAAGAAAAGTAGTCGATACTGCTCCATTAAGTCCGACTATTAAAACTCCAAGTTTACCTTCAGGTTTTAGGTTGTTATCATATTTATAGTTCATAAATTTATGCCCTTATTTTTTTTGTAAAATACTTTGAATTTTATTTATATTTTTAACTGTATAATCCGACGAATCATATTTAGATTCGTTTAAAATTATGTTTCTATTTAGTAGAATTGTTCTGCATCCGATTATTTTAGCCGGAACAATGTCATCCTCGTATGAATCTCCTATGACAAATGTGTTTTCTGGTAATGAGTTGAGCATTTTTAATGCTATTGAAAAAATACCGGGGTGAGGTTTATGTATACAGGCGGTATTTGGATCCAGTATTACATCGAAATACTTATCCAAATCCATGTCTTTACAAATTCTCTTTATGTTTCCGTAATAATTTGATACCAAACCTAATTTATATTTATTTTTAAATGTTTCAAGAATTTCTTTCGAATTTTTAATGCAATATACTGTGTCCATCCAGATATCAGCAAATACCTCATTAATAATACGTTCGTAATTGTGTCTGTTTTCATATCCAGTAAGATGAATACTTGAAATTATAAAGGATAATTGCTCCTTCATCAGTTCTTTGTAGGAACGAAAATTATTGTTGCTATTATTTTGAAGAAATTCTTCCGAAGCTTTGTAAATTCTGTGATATAATTTGTCGTCAAAAACAAACCCGTTGATTTTTAAAGTAATTAAATATTTCTGACTCCATGGGATTCCATTCGTATCGAGTGTTCCGCCGAAATCAAAAATTATGGTCTCTATGTCTTTATACATTTTCTGTTTTTTATGATAACGCAATTTTTATTAATTTACCGGACATAAAACTGAATTTGGTTTTATGTACAATTAATACATAAATAAGAATGATATTTAAAAAAATAATTTCGAATAATAAATATAAAATAGGCATATTTAATAGGACAGAAATAAAAATTATGATGAACCTTGAATTAATGGTTAACAAATTATAATATTTTATCATAGGTCTAAAATTCATTTTATATGCTGTTCGAATAAAACCCGGTATTTCTTTATACTTACAATGAACAATTAAATTAAACAATTGAAAAGATTTTGAAAGTGATTCTTGTTGTTTTGTGTAAGAATAATAGAATCCTAATAATATTTTTTTAATGTAATCAGTTTTGAAACTAACCGATTTATATTCGGACAAAATATTTATAGAACTTTCCAGCTCGGATTTACTATTCCCAAAAGCATAATACAAATATATATTCCTGTAATAATCTGCTATACAAGCCTGTATACTATGGAACATTGCCGAAATAATTGTAAGTATTATAACTATACTACCGGAACCGTTATCCAGCATTCGCAAACATAGATGTATGTAAATGCTTATTGCAACAATGTTTCCGGCAACTCCATCGAATATTCTTCCGATTTTGGAAGTCTTACCTGTGAGCCGGGCAAGCTGTCCGTCTGAACTATCCAGTATATCGGATAGGATTAACAAAAAGATACCGTATAAATTAACAGTTAATGACGTGTACAGGAATAAATGACTCGCAATAAGTCCGGATATTATACTAAAGGCTGTAACCATATTCGGAGTCAGTCCTACCCTTGCTGAGAACAAAGCAATAACATATCCTACGGGTCTTGTTATCAGCCTGTCTAATAGTTCTTCGGTATCTTTTGATTTATATGTTAATTCTTTCTGTAACATTTTTTATTGCCTCCTCAAAAATATTTAAACCTTCTTCTGCAATTTCTTTTGTTATTACAAGCGGAGGATTTATTCTGATATCGGGATTGTATCCCATTATTATTAATCCTTTGTTTAATGCTTCTTTGAATAGAATTTGAGTGTACTTCTTATCCAATTTTTCCGTAGAATTTTTACCCTTAACCAATTCCACACCAATCATTAATCCTTTTCCTCTCACATCACCGATTATCGGATATTTTTCTTTAAGGTCAAGAAGTCTGTTTAACATATATGTTCCTACCTTTTCGGAATTCTCCACCAATCCTTCTTCAATAATTATTCGTAATGCCGCTAATGCACCGGTTGAGGCAATAGGATTTCCTCCATAACTCGAAGAGCTTCCGCTTGGATCTGCAAACGGTTTTGAAAATATTATTTCTTCTCTCGACATCAATCCCGTCATCGGAAATCCTCCGCCAAATCCTTTGCCTATCGTTATTATATCCGGTATTACTTCATCGTGCTGGCAACCAAACATTTTCCCTGTTCTTCCGAATCCGGTTATCATTTCATCTGCAATAAGTAATGCACCGATTTCCTTTGTTAATATTTTTAATTTTGTTAAAAATCCTTCGGGTGGAATAACATTTCCGGCAGTCCCTTGTATTGGTTCTACAATAATGGCGGCAATATTATTTGTTGTTTCGTACCTGATTTTCTTTTTTATATAATCTACACAAGCCCAATCACATTCAGGAAAATTATGGAAGAAAGGACACTTCCTGCAATTTGCGTAAGGGGTAAGGTACGTTCCGACAGGCAACGGTCCAAGATGACTTTTAAAATTATCACCAAGCAATCCAAGTACTCCCTGTGTTTTTCCGTGGAATCCTTCCCAGAATCCGATGAATTCAGTTTTCTTTGTATATGACTTAGCAAGCCTTAAAGCGGCTTCCACAGCCTCCGCACCGCTACTGTAATATTGTGTCCGTTGTAAATCTCCTAATGCAATTTCAGAAAGTAGTTTGGAGAGTTCTGCTCTGTTTTTTGTCGTAAAACTTCCAACGTGAATTTTTGAATACTGCTCTAACATCATCTTTACATATTTTGGATGGTTATAACCTATTGATGCAACCCCTACACCTGCAAAAAAATCTATGAACTTGTTTCCGTCTGCATCTTCAATTATGCATCCTTTACCTTTTTCAATTACGATTTTTGAGGAAGTCGCTATAGTTTGAATTCCCGGTGAAATATATTTCTCTTCTATTTCATAATATTTCTTCGATTCCGGTCCCGGTATTTGCGTTTTGATATGTGAATACATTTTCGTTTTTTATTTTAAATTTATTTATTTTTTGAAAAATTAAATTTGCTATTACTTTACTTGCTCTTTCCCTGATTGGGGCAAAACTTGGCCAATCGTTCATATCAATAACAAATATATCTGAATCTTTTGTTATGATTGCATCGCCTCCGAATACTTCTAATCCAAGTGACTTAGCCGCTTTGTTTACTATTCCTTTCAGCTTGTCTATATCGAAAATTGTATAATATTTTGAATCGGTTGTGTACCAGTAAAATAAATCCTTCCCATATATAGAATAAAATTTTATTGTATCACCTTCGATATGATTTTGTATTGCACATTTTTTTAAACCTCTAAGTCGGAATTCTTTTATTGCATCAGGTACTTCACGTTTATTATCAATATAAATTACGTCTTCTTTTTGAACAGCATGTGCATCACCTCTTTTTATCCAGAGTTTTTTTTCGAAATCATTAAGGAAACTAAAATCTTCTGTATCTGTATCGATAATATTACTTTTAGGAAAAGGAATATTGTTTTCTTCCATTATCCTGTTCATGTTATACCTGTAGCAGTTAATCACACTCTCGGGTGTATTTAATACAAATTTTTTAGTCGCTGCAATTTCCAAAAGTTTTTTGGAACCTTTAGGACTTTGTACCATTGAAAAGATAAAGTCTTCTTTTATTTCTTTAATAAATAAATTTTCTTCCTTGTAAATAGTTACTGAGGCACCAAGTTTTCTTAATTCTTCAGCTGTTTGATGAATTATTAAAAAGTCATTGTATTCATGGCTTGGTGAGAATTCTAATTTTCTTTCTATTCCTGCGATTTCTATCATAAGTATT
The DNA here is from genome assembly GCA_041653855.1 of Ignavibacteria bacterium. Classification (GTDB taxonomy): domain Bacteria; phylum Bacteroidota; class Ignavibacteria; order Tepidaquicellales; family Tepidaquicellaceae; genus FEN-1279. The sequence continues at coordinate 10,837 of JBAZEQ010000026.1, forward strand.
TTTTTTAAAATATTGAAATGTTAATATATTTTTTCGGATTTTTTCTTATATCATTTAAAAGAATGTTAAAATCTTTAATAGTTTTTATAAATTGTTTGTACATTTCATCATCATTCAGCAGTTTACCAACGGTGGAATTACCGTTTGCATTAGTCATCATAGTATCGAGTTTTTCTGAAATTGATTTCACATCATAATAAATCGAATCGGAAGTCAATAACTTGCCCATTGTTCCTTTTCCGGATTTTAAATCTTCTGTAATCATTTTAATGTTGGCAGTAGTGAATTGAAGATTATTGTATAATTCATCATCGTAAATTGTTTTCCCGAGCGTACCTCTTTTTTCTATTATAGCATCTGTTATCTTACTGAATTTTTCTGAAACCATATTTAGGTTATCGTAAAGAGAAGAAGAATTAATTAATTTACTTACAGTTCCTTCACCATTATTAATTTTTGATGTAATATTTTTAAATTCAAACAATACGGAATCGACATTAGTCAGTGTAAAAGTCAATTTATCTTCTAAATTTTTCATACCTCTTTCAAGACTGAAAGAAGAAGCAACGTTAATAAATTGTCCATCCTCTAATGCTTTTTCTGTTGGCATTCCCATAGTTATATCTACATACTTATCACCGAGCATACCTACACTTTTTATAGATGCAACGGATTTTTCTGTAATCATTTTCTGGTATTCCTTTGACATTGAAATAGAAATGGTAATGCCATTAGTACTATTCATTTGTGAAAATTCCAATTTCTTGACCTGACCTATTTTCATTCCACCCAGCGAAACCATAGAGCCATTTGTCAGACCTTCAAGGTCAGTAACAAACAGGTTTAATGTATATGTATTGGAAAACAAATTGTTTTCCGTACCCACTACTAAAACGAAAAAAATAAAAATTGTAATACCGATTAACACCGTTAATCCTACCTTCAATTTTGATAACTTTCCGGACATCATAAATAATAATTGTTAATATTTTTAATTTATACAGATATTTTTATTTACCGGGTTTACTTTATTATTCAATTCCGCAAAAAAATCCATAATAAATTTATTATCGGATTTTAGAATTTCTTCTAATATACCCTTATGAATTATAACACCGCTATCTATTACAGCAAAATTATTTCCTACTTGCACCGCATCGTGAACATAATGAGTTACGACTATAGAAGTTGCTCCATCATTTTTAATCTTTTGCATTAATTCAATTATAGCTCTTGAATTAATCGGGTCTATACCGGTTGTAGGTTCGTCATAAAATATTATTTCAGGTTTAAAAGCTACAGCTCTTGCTATTGCAACCCTTTTCTTCATACCACCGCTTAATTCGGATGGATACAAGCTTTCAACGTTATCAAGGTTAACAAAAGAAAGACATTCTTTAACTCTTTCAAGAATTTGTTTTTCGGTTGAGGAATTTCTTTCCTTTAAAAAATACCCAATGTTTTCTTCAACCGTGAGCGAATCGAATAGCGCATTCCCCTGAAAAACAATTCCCATTTTTCTTCTTAATGGTAATAGTTCACTCTCGTTTAATTTTACAATATCTTTACCGTAAATGTATATTTTTCCTTTATCAGGTTTCCATAATCCAAGCATAACTTTTAGAATGGAACTCTTGCCTGCACCGCTTGGTCCGAGTATAACAAGCGTATCACCTTTCTTAACGGAAAAGCTGATATCTTTCAAAATTTCCCTTCCGTTAAACCCGATGGATACATTTTCGAACCGAATTATTTCTTCTACATTATTTCCCATACGACTTTTGTAAATATAAAATCAAGAATAAGAACTAACATTGATGAGACTACAACTGAATTTATTACTGCTCTTCCAAGACCTGTTGTACCGCAGGAAGTTTTCATACCGTAGAAGCAACTAACCGTTGCTATGAAAAAACCAAATACAATCGGTTTCGTAAATCCAACAAAAAGGTCTTTCATCTGTAATCCGTAAATTGCCGCTTTCCAGAATAAAGATGTATCGAGGGAAAGAGACATACTCGATACCATCATTCCACCTACTATTCCCGTAAAATCAGCAATCAATGTAAGAGGCAAAAACATTATAAGAGAGGCAACTGTTCTTGGAAGTACAAGCTTTTCGATTGGATTTGTACCAAAAGCTCTGAGTGCATCCACTTGCTCACTTAAAACCATACTACCAATTTCTGAGGTATTTTTCGAACCTGTTCTTGCCGCAAGTAATATTCCCGTAATCACAGGACCAAGCTCGCGTATCATACCAAGCGAAACCGTTCGTCCTACCAATGTTTTAGCCCCAAACATTTCAAACCTGTATCCAACTTCG
>JBAZEQ010000026.1:13172-15461 GCA_041653855.1 Ignavibacteria bacterium
CAAAAAAACAATAAAAAACGATTGAGCACCAATCAAATACATTTCATCTAAAATCAACGGTATATTTTTGAATATATTTTTAGTGCTTTTGATTAAATCATATACCATTAAAACATAATCCTGAAGACTCTCTATTAACAATAAAAATCTCGACTGCTTCTCTATGTTTTTTATTTTTTCCAAAAATTACGTATATAGCCTTTTAAATAATAAATTATTAAATATAAGATTAGCGAAGCTTGGCTTCGCTAATCTTGATTGATTTTATTAGAAATAATACCTTGCAGTAAGAACCGTGTTTGTCCCTAATTTGAAATTACTTTTTTCAACAGGTATATCTCTTTTAAATCCTATTTCTGCGTTAACTGATTCTTTAATGCCAAGGCTGAATTGTCTATCGATAAAGAATTCGCCGCCGAATATTATACCTGCTGTTACGCTACTTTTTCCGTCCGGCTCTGAACCAATATTATAATAACCGGATTCTTTTTTATACTGGTAAATACCCTCAATACCCAGATATGGCGAAATTCTTTTTTTTGTGAAATGATATACGAATGATAAGCCGCCTCTGAAGGTAGTACCGTTTTCTTTTACCATTCCGGCTACATCATCACCACCGGGAAAATCCAGGTCAGTACCAACTATTACCTGACCTGCAATCTTATCCGTAAGAAAATATTTTACAAGAAGATTCGGAGAAGTATTAATACCATCAATACCAAGTCCGAATTTACCTTTTCCCGTATAGTCCTGAGAAAATCCGATGGTTGTTAACACCATCAATGCGATTACTAAAAATGTTTTTTTCATAAATTTTATTCCTTATTTTTATTTTTTATGAACTAATAATACATTAGTTCTTTAATTTTTAAACTTTTTCAGATTGGATAATTCCAACCTCTATATTATTTTTCTTAAAAATTTTTTCTTTTGCCCTATCTATATAATAATACATAATTGGAATAAGGTAAACAGAAAGTATCATTGAAGATATAAGTCCTCCAATAAGTACCCATGCTAATCCGTTTTTCCATTCGGCATCTGCCCCTTTTGCCATTGCAACAGGAATCATACCGACTGCCATGGCAATTGTTGTCATTAAAATCGGACGTAGTCTTAGTCTCCCTGCTTCTACCAATGCATCTTTATAGTACATTCCGTTTTTCTTTAACTGATTGGTAAAGTCAACGAGTAAAATTGCATTTTTAGATACAAGCCCAAGCAACATCAGCATACCAAGTATTGAAAAAATGCTAAGATTCGATAAAGTAAGATTCATCGCCAATAAAGCTCCAATTAAAGCTACAGGAATTGAAAATAGTATCACAAATGGATAAAGGAAATCATCGAATAAAAGTATCATAACAAAATAGATAATGATGAGAGCTATTAACATTGCCATTCCAAGTGAACCAAAACTTTCATTCTGCGTTTTTATCATACCGCCCCAAAGCATCGATGTCGATTTCAATACATCATCTTTTTGAATTTCAGTTTTTAAATCATTTGCAATCGTTCCGTCACTCCTACCTAGATTATAAGCAGTAACCGTAATCGAAGTTCTCCTGTCTCTTCTTTCAAGCAAAGTCGGACCTGCGCTTCTCTGAACATCTGCAAACTGGCTTAATTGTATTTGTTGTCCCTTATTATTGATAAATCCTATTTCCTTTAAATCATCGGGATTTTTCCTGTCGAATGCATCCAGCATAATTCTTATTTTATAATCCGTTCCATTTTCCCTGTATTTCGAATCATCATTTCCCGATAATGAATTTTGAATTGTTCCTCCGACAATTGCAGTATTTAATCCAAACTTTGCCATTTTTTCGTTATCCATATTTATACGGAGTTCAGGATTACCTTTTTCTTCAACTGAAATTTTAGAATCTATTGCTCCAGGAATCTTATCGATAATATTTTTTAATCGTAATGCAACAGGAAATATCGTTTCATAATTCTCACCTGTGAGTGTAATTTCTATAGGAGCAGTTGCTATTCCAATTATACCAACCAAAGAAGAAGTATATTTTATTCCGGAATATTTTTGCTCTAATTCTTTTCTCAAATTCAACATATATTTTTCAGTGGAAATTTTTTCACGCTGATTTTCATCTTTTAATTGTATTGTAAGTTCTGATTCATTTTCCAGACCAAAACCTGTTCCTCCAAAACCCGTTTTGGGTCCCCCAATATTTGCAAAAACTGACTCTACTTCGGGTTTACTAGCTATATATTGCTCTATATTTTGCATAGTAAGATTATTTTGAGTTACAGTCGTGCTTTTTG
>JBAZEQ010000027.1:0-15201 GCA_041653855.1 Ignavibacteria bacterium
ACACACTAAATGCAATTGGTCTTCCATACCAATAATAATATCGAGATATAAACTATATTTTTCTGTATTATAATCAGGAAATTCTTTAAAATTTTCTAAAAGAGATTTTTTTTCCTTTTCAAATTCCTTAATTCTATCTTTCTCTTCATCTGTTGTTCCTGTATAATGCTCCCCGCCCTTACTCGATGCAAATTTATCTAACAAGCATTCGATATTATATTTTTTTGGTAGAGAATTTATAATCTGCAGTAAAGAGTCGTTTTGATTTTTTATCGTTTCAATTTCCACTTGTTTTAATTTGGGGCTATAACTAAAAACATATTTCGGCACTATCATTTTACCCTTCGCAAGAATTCGTTTATTAATATCTTCCCTTGATTCCATTGATACAGGAGCATTTATTCTGTTTTCATAAAGTATATATGCAAGTTCTTCTTTCTGAATTACCAGTACTTTTTCATATATCAATATTGACCAACCATCAGGCAACAGGCTTTTAACCTTCGATAATAATTTATCATCATCAGGAATGGAATCTTGAGAAATGTGAGAGAAGCAACGAGAAAAACTTAGCACAAAAAGAAAAAAAAAGAATAATGACTTTTTCATATTTGCTAAAATATGTTTTTAATTAATTTTTAAATACTTTCAAATTTCCCTGTAAGTTTATTCCTTTGAACCTCATCATACTTGAATACTCTTCCATTCATCGCTATATATACTCCACGTCCAAGCACATTTACTGCTCCAACCGCCGCACCTACATTAAAATCCGCATCTGAGTTCGAAAATTTTTCCGGCATGGAAGCACCCGTTAATACAATTGTTTTATTTTTTATTTCCGATAAAAATTTTGCAGATACTATCATAGTATCCGTACCATGAGTAATAATTATTTTATCCGTATCTGCTTCTACACAGGTTTCGAATATTTTCTTTTTATCTTTAACCGTCAAATCCATACTGTCTTTTCTTAATAGTGAAATCATTTTGTATTCAAATGAGGGATTCACTCTCTCAAGTATTTGCCTTACTGCCGGCTCGGATATTTCAAAAGCATATCCTTTTGCCTGTTTAGGATAATCTTTATCTATCGTTCCTCCTGTTTGGATGAAAAGAATTTTCATGATTTTTTTTAAATTATTTATTGAATAAAATAAAATTTGATTTTTTTTAAAAAAAGCTATTTAATAATATAAAGATTCAACCTCTTTCCTTATATTTTCAGATAAATCTACTATCTTTTTAAAGTGTGAACCCTTCCAGTAAATTTTATCACACGAATTACATTTATGGAATTCGTTAAAATATTTTTTCGTGTTTGGCTGCAATCTATCCATTATCTTTTCCATTGGAACAGGTTCGAGATACCCGTTACATTCACTGCATCTGCAAAATGGTTTAATTTGAGACAGCAAATCCGAATAATGAATAACCTGTACTATCTGTCTATGCGGGTACTGAGATCTTATCCAGTATCCGCGAACGATAAGGCTATTTCTTAAAAGAAAAATATTCCTTGTTAATATAGTTCGTTTATCTTCATTCGATATCTTTATTATATCTTTAACATTATTCTTATTATTATATGATGTATCGAATCCAAGCATTCTCAAAAACCTTGCCAATCTTCCAAGTTGTACATCGCAAATAAATTTTGGATTTCTAAGCGGTTTCTCCCTCAAATGATTAAGGTTGGTAATATCGAGATTCTCAAATACAGGATATACCGAAACGTAATCACCATCTCTTAAATTATAATTAAAAGATACTGATACTCCATTTACTATAATTAAATCCACTTCTGTATGCGGAACGCAAAAAGATTCAATAATATCTTTAACTGCAGGATTTCCTTCAAAGCAGAAATCGAAAAGAATCCTCTTTCTCCTTTCAGGCAAAAAATCGTTTAGCTCCTCGTAAAATCTAAATTTGACGTTATTCATTTTATTTAGACCCGCTTTTTCTTAACCAATTTTAACAAAAATAATCTTAAAAAGTAAGAAGATAATTTTGGTAAATTTTACCGTTTCCATCTAAGACAATAAAATACTTATACTTATTTCAATTGCTAAATAAGATTAATTGCTCAAACTTTTAAAAATATTATTCATATTGGAACTTTAATTCTTATTTTACCATTTTAGCTCACAAGAACTTTTTTGAAAACTAATAAATTAAACAATATGAAAAAAACAATATTAATTATACTAATTACATTTTTCGCAAGTACTTTTTCTTTTGCAACTACAAGGACAATTGCAGTACAGAATTTCTCCTTCAGCCCCGATAATCTAAATGCATTTGTAGGAGATACAATTGTTTGGCAGTGGGTAAGCGGAACTCATACTACTACATCAACAACTATTCCCCCGACCGCATCAGTATGGGACCAACCAATTTCTTCTATAGACATTTCTTATAGTTATATTATAACTGTACCCGGTACCTATAATTATAAATGTACACCTCACGAATCAATGGGAATGGTTGGAGTGATTAATGCTCAGATATCTTCAATCACTAAAAATGAAAATATAACATTAACCTATAAGCTTAATCAAAATTATCCTAACCCTTTCAATCCAATGACAAATATCAGCTTCAGTATCCCTAAATCCGAATTTGTAAAGATAACGGTTTACAATGAAATCGGAAGAGAAATCGAAACAGTATTAAGCGAGAATCTTAATGTTGGAAGCTATACGATTAATTATAATGCGAGTAAACTATCGAGCGGAATTTATTTTTATAAAATAAATGCAGGTGATTTCAAAGAAACAAAAAGAATGCTTCTGATTAAATAAAATTTTCTTTTTAAAAGATATTCGTTCTCAATTTATTAAAAATTGGTTAATATCAAACCCTCAGAAGAAACGAACGAACCTGAGCCTCCGCCTAATTGAATAATTGCATTATACAGGGACGGTCTTTGAGAATAATAAATATCACTGACGTCTAATTGCAAACCTTTTTATTCAAATCGAGTTTATCGATTTGATTTAATAATCACATTTCCACCCATGCAGAAACAGAAAGCACAAAAAGGAAAAGAAAAACAAATGTTAAGAAGAATCTTATCATTTCATCCTCACAAAGTATTCAATTAATAAAAATGTTTTTATATATAACTGAAATAATTGAATAATGTAGATTTTGATATATACTATTTAAACGTAAAATCCCGCCTTTAAGTTTACTACGTATTTGACTACAAAATGTTACTATATCGATAAGTTATTAATATTTTATAAGTTATTAAGTGCATAATTAAATATTAAAGTTTTCCGTACTATTCTCTCATTCCAACGTCTTGAAAATCAGATTTAGTTGAAGATTTGCGTTAGTGAGCAGGCTCGTTAGGAACGCACTATTTTTTTAAAAATAAATTATTTTAAAAAACGTAATAGCATTTTACCGTTGTTAAAAAAATCATTTTTATTTTTATTCGACAAACTCTATTAGCTCTACAAACTTCTATTTATTTCAATAATACCATTCTCTTTGTATCAACAAAATCTCCGGTACTAAGCCTATAAAAATAAATTCCGCTCGAAAGATTTTTTGAATTAAAACCATATTCATATACTCCAGCTTTCAGATTTTCATTTACCAGTATCTCGACCTCTTTACCCAGTAAATCATAAATCGTCAATTTGACCAAACCGGCATCCTTTATTTGAAATTTAATTTTCGTAGTTGGGTTAAAAGGATTAGGATAATTTTGATATAATTCAAATTTTTCGGGAATTATATTTTCCACTTTCTTAACCGATACTTGTGTAGAATACTTCAAATTCAATGTCCAATTCAAGAGATTACCGGTATTACCGGCACGTATATCATAAATCCTGAGTATCCAGTTTCCTTGCATCTGTTTACTTCTAAATCCTGTCATTGGATTTTGTGGTTTGAATTGTCCTGTAAAAGGTGGTGTTCCTTGTGTAATTAAAACTGTCGCACTGTCATCAAACATTGTATTTGTATAATTTTGCCCACCATCACCATTAAATTGACTGAGATTGTTTATAGTAGCATCTTTGATAAGAGTAATTAGTATATCACCGTCATTTGCGTGAATTAAATTTAAATTTAATTCTACATCTTCAATAATCCCCTGTTGAGGTATGTAAATCGTATCATAAGTGTACTCGTTATCAAGAATTTGTTTATTTTGGTTTGAAGTATATGTAGTCGCCGACCAAACATAATAAGTATATACAGACTGAGGAGGTGTAGTCCCCGGAGGATTAACACCGCTTCCACCACCCGGAGAAGTTGCAAGATAAATACCTGTTGAATCCTGTGCGGCGATATAATATGAGACTTTCGTACCTTGAGGTTGCCCCGGAATTCTAAATGTATAATCAGAATTATTTACATTATAAGGATTAACGTATTGATATGAACCGTTATTAATTTTATAATATAATCTTGGTGCATTACTTCCCGTTCCGTATGGAATAGGAAAAGTTATATATGCATTAGCAAATATTGTCGATGTATCTAATCCTGATGGCAGTGGATTATGATATATTGAATAAATTCTTTCATCAGCAATAGACATCAGTGCCGCTATATTTGCTTTTGTATTATTAATAAAATAATTCATATTTATCCTGCTAAATATATCACCTTTAGTATGGTAGTATTGATGAAAATCACTTGCAGGTTCAATTGATGTAATTGCAACTATTCCTCGATTCCAAAAAGCAAGATGGTCACTTCCACCTGCATTATAAGATTTTATTGCATTTAAAGCGATATTGTATCGTGAATAACAATTTATCAAGATATCTGATAATATTTCGAAACCACTCGGGGTAATAATTCTTACCAGTCCGTCATTGTTGCTATCCCACCCAATCATATCCATATTAAGAACTGATATAATTGTATCATTTGAAACTAATGTACTATCAGCATATCCATATGCACCAAGCAACCCGTTTTCTTCTTCGTCGAAAGCAACAAACTCAATCGTATAAGGGGAATTATAATTTGCAAGAAGCCTTGCCGCTTCAAGCACAGCTACAACCCCCGACGCATTATCATCAGCTCCGTAAATTGTATCCGTAGGTAATACGGAACCGGATAGTATATTATCATAATGCGCACTTATCACTATTTTATGATTTGGATGTACACTTCCTGTTTTCCTTGCTATAACATTTACATTGTGACTGTTATTATATTGATACCTCGCTTGAAATCCATACGCCTGAAATTTTTCTAAAATATATTGAGCCGCTTTTTCGTTAGAAGGAGAATTACGCCATCTGGAAAATATTCTATATGGTAAACCTCCGATAACGGTTATTGTATCTCCACTTAATTCTTTGTCCAATTTAGTCATTATAACAGGAGAGACAAGATTAATTACAGAATCAATCCGGGAAGTATAAATGACCTGTGTAAAGATTAAAGACGGAAGAAACAATAAAAACGAAATAAAAAAGAATAATCTTTTCATGATATTTTATATTAATAGTTTATTGAATTTATTTAATATATTGAAAAATGAATCAAATGATATTGAAGTGAAATAATAACATATTTGTGTGAATATGTTCATATTTTTGTTAATTTCATTATATAAAAAGCAGTAAGACCTATCCTTGAGTATATTATAATTTACGATTGAATGGATAAAAAGTTTCGATTTTAAACACCTTAATATCAATAATGTAACTACTCTAATCTTAACAATTTTTTGTAAATTCGTTTTATCCTCATTTAATTTTCCTCCTATCTATAAAAATAATTAAGAATTAATTTCAAATCTTGTATTGCTTTTTATTGAAAGTATCTTTAAATTTGAGGTAAATAATTACGATTATTTAAATATTTCGTATTATCGCTATCATAAATCTAATAATTAATTGTAATTAAGGAAAAATAAAAATAATAGTATGAAAATAATATTGTTCTTAGCCTTAGTTATTTTTTCTTTATTGTACGATACAAAATGTAATTCTCAATCAGGTTGGTTTCAGGTGAATAGTGGTACAAGTTCGAATATGAATGTTGTATTCTTTCCTCCGTCTGCAACCGGATTTTCAGGTTTTGCTATTGGTGATAACGGTGTTGTATTAAAAACTATGAACGGAGGCAACAACTGGATTTCAGTTTCACCTGCCTCTAACATAGACTTTAAATCAATATATTTCATAAATATTGCAACCGGTTGGATTACCGGATGGGGTAGTAATTATGTTGTTGTCTATAAAACCACAAACTCCGGTACAAACTGGATACAACAATTCAACGGTTCCGATGCTTCAAATTCACCGAGCTGCTGTTCATTTATTAATGAAAACAAGGGTTACATAGGTGGGGTTAGACGAATTTCAGGGTCTCCAACAGGATTCGATATGACAACAACAAACGGAGGATTGAATTGGAATAAAACCAATCATTATGAAAAAGTTTTTTCCTGCTCTTTTGCAAGTTCACATAACGGTTGGCGTAGTGCTTGTTACGGTTCGGGTTTTTTATCAGGAGAATTATCATATACTACAAATTACGGAAGTAATTGGGGTTGCAATAATTTTTATAATGGAAATTATTTTTACGGAGTTCAATTTCTCGATAGTCTCAATGGCTGGTATATAGGATATGATACTATTATATCCTATTCATTTGTTTTAGCTACCACAAATGGTGGTTTTTCGTGGAGCGATAAATCTATATTGTTATCTCCCAATAAATTACCTTTAACAAATATATTTTATTCGATTTATTTTTGCACCCCATCAAAAGGCTGGCTCTGCGGAACAAGTGGAACAATAGAATATTCTTCCGACGGAGGGTCTAATTGGAATCCACAGAATTCACACGTTACAGTAGCTTTAAAATCCATCATATTTACTGATTTATTTACAGGATACTGTGTTGGCAATAACGGTACAATACTGAAAACAGTTACCGGTGGACTTACGAATATACGCAATCAAAATAGATATCCGAAATATTTTTCGTTGTCCCAGAACTATCCAAATCCGTTTAACCCTGTTACAAAAATAAAATATTCTGTTTCTAAAAAAAGTTTAGTCAGCATAAAAGTTTTCGATATACTGGGAAAAGAAATACTAACATTAGTTAATAGAGAACATCAACCTGGAGAATACGAAACATATTTTGACTCCCGTCTGCCCGGGCAGGAAGCAAATTTACAATCAGGAATTTATTTCTATAAAATGCAAGCAAACGAATTTTCGGAAACAAGAAAAATGTTGTTGATAAAGTAATATCGGAGGTAAGCGATACTCCTTATACTCTAACTCTATAAACTGCTTTAAATTCTCAGTACCTTAGCTCCTCTTATTTTTCCCTGCTTCAGTTCGAGCAATGCTATATTAGCATCTTCCAGCGAAAATTCTTGATATTCAGGTTTAAGTTTTATCTCTTCAGCAATTTTTAAAAAATTTTCTATATCGGATGTGGATACGTTAGCCACGCTTTTTATTTCTTTTTCCATCCACAGATGTTCGGGATAATTTATTTTCAGAAGATATTCTTTATCTGCATCCTCTTTGCGAATCGCATTTATCACAAGTCTTCCGCCGGGTTTTAGATTTTTTAAAGCTTCCACAATCGGCATCCAGACAGGTGTAGTATCTATTATGCAATTTAATTTATCGGGCGATTCATCAAGCGTATCTCCTGCCCAATCTGCTCCAAGTTGTATTGCAAATTCTCTCTCTTTCTCGCTCCTTGCAAAGACATAAATTTTAGAAATTGGATATTTATATTTTACCATTTTTAAAACAATGTGTGCCGATGCTCCGAATCCCGTTAAACCCAGACTTTGACCATCTTTTAGATCAGTCAACTTTATCGAGCGATATCCGATTGCTCCCGCACATAGCAGAGGTGCCGCTTCGGAGTCGGAGAAAATTTCAGGAATTAAAAATGCAGATGTTTCAGGGATAACCATATATTCTGCGTATCCCCCGTTTACATCCCTGCCCGTTGCTTTAAATTCAGGACATAAATTATCATTTTCTTCAAGGCAAAATTCACATTTTCCGCAGGAAGAATAAATCCACCCAATTCCAACCCTGTCATTGATATTAAACTTTTTTACTTCATTTCCTCTCCCGACTACCCTGCCGACGACCTGATGACCGGGTACAATTGGAAAAACCGGAGGAGGCGTTCTGCCCTCGATTTCATCGAGTTCCGTATGGCACACTCCACAGGCACTGATTTTGATAAGCAACTGATTTTCTTTTGGAATTGGTATAGGAATATCTTGAAATATTAATGGTGTTTTATTCTTGTTTAAATCACATACTTCATATAACAATAATGCTTTCATAAATATTTTTATTTCAAATTTATCAAAATATTCAAATTATAAAAAGTTATGTATAGTTACATAAAAATAGTACTCTAACGTATTAAATACTTGCGACTTAATTAATAAATTGTGATAAATTAAAAAATTTAGTAGATTATAGCAGCTCGTTTTTTCATTAGTACGTTTTATCTGCTGACTGACGAATTGGAAACGTAAAAATTAATATTATGAAAAACGAAACAAATCCTGCATATTATTATGCGGACAATAGTAATCCTATTGATTTTAGTACATTTTGTAAATACACCAAAGAAGGCATTTATAGAATAGGCTTTGATAAACCAATTCCGATTAGGCTCTCGGTAAATGAACAATTAAAACAAATTTTCAAATATTGTTACTTAGCGGAATGCAACGACTCCCTTGCAAAAATGTACGGTTATAATTATGCGAAAGAAATTATTGGGAAAAAAGTATTGGATTTACATAAGATTCTCGAAAGCCCATCAAACATAAAAGCAAAAAAAAGATTTATCAAATCCAAATATAGAATCTATGATGTCGAAACCAAAGAAAAAGACAGCGATAATAATATAAAACATTATTCCAATAACGCAATTGGTATTATAGAAAACGAACATCTCGTTGGAATATGGGGAATGCAAATAGACATTACCGAAAGGAAAAAAACGGAAATAGCACTACGTGAATCCGAAGAAAAATACAGACTCCTTGTAGAATATTCTCCATATGGCATCATTATTCATAGCAACAATATAATCGTATATGTTAACAATGCTATGATAAAACTATTAGACTGTAAAAGTGCCGATGAAATACTTGGGAGAGACGCATTAAGTTTGGTACACCCGGATTATATAGATATAGTATTAGAAAGAATTAATAAATGCCAGAACGAGATGAAGTATACCGAAACACATGAGGAAAAATTTATAACTCCAAACGGTAAAATAATTGATGTTGAGGTAACTTCAATACCTATAATCTATAACGGAATACCATCATCGCAGGTTGTCGTCAGGGATATCAAACGTCAGAAAAAAGACGAGCAAATAAAAACCGCCATATATAAAATTTCCGAACTTGCTCATTCGATAGATACACTCGATGAATTTTACAAAGCCGTTCATACTATTGTATCCGAACTAATGCCGGCGAATAACTTTTATATTGCGCTTTATGAGAAAGAATCAGAAATGATTAGTTTCCCATATTTTGTTGATGAAGTAGATGAAAAACCCAATTCAAAAGAATTCGGTAAAGGTCTTACAGAATATGTTTTAAGAACCGGAAAATCCCTGCTCGCCGATCCAGATATTTTTCAAGAATTATACGAAAGTAACGAAGTCGAATCTATAGGAGCAGAATCGATAGATTGGCTTGGTGTACCTTTAAAAATAAAAGGCAAAGTAATCGGTGTTCTTGTTGTCCAATCATACAGTAAAGGTATTAGGTATAAACAATCGGAACTGGATATTTTAAACTTCATTTCCGAACAGATTGCAATGTCAATATCAGCAAAAATATCGGAAGAAGAACTTATTAAAGCAAAAACATATGCCGAAGATGCAAGTAAATTAAAATCCTCTCTTCTTTCTAATATGAATCACGAATTAAGAACACCTATGAATGGAATCTTAGGCTTTGCTGAGATAATTATGGAAGAAACGACAGATTCATATTTTAAGGAATTGGCACACTACATCCAGATTTCAGGGAAAAGATTAATGAAAACTTTAAACTCCATTATGGACCTTTCCCAACTGGAAGCCGGCAGTAATATTTTAGATTTCGATGATTTTGATTTAATTCAGGAAATTCAAATCATTATAAATTCTTTTATTCCGGTTGCAAATCAAAAGAAACTGTATCTGAATTTTATTCATTCTCAATCTTCAATCCTGCTATACAGTGATAAAAATTTTGTACAGCAAATAATTACAAACCTGATTGATAATGCGATAAAATTCACACCTACAGGTGGAGTATCAGTAGAAACTAATTTATTAAAGATTGGTAATAGTAAAATTGCCGAAATAAAAGTTATTGATTCCGGTATAGGCATTGCAAAAGAATATAAAGATATTGTGTTTAATGAATTCAGACAGGTTAGCGAAGGACATAAAAGAAACTACGAAGGTAGTGGTCTCGGATTATCAATTACAAAAAAGATGTTAGAACTTTTAAATGGTAAAATCGTATTTGAAAGCTATCCGGGAAAAGGTACAATTTTTAATATAATATTACCGGTCGTTAGCAATCCAGAGGCAAAAGTAACAGCAAAAACAAAAATTCACAAAAGTGAACTTGGTTTAGTAAAAGATGCTCCAAAAAAAATCAGTATTGGCTTACCGAAAATTTTATTAATTGAAGACAATGAAATTAGTATAAAATTAACAAAGCAGTTTTTATCTAAGATTTGCCACATGGATTATTCCAAAGAACCTAATAAGGCAATAGATATGGTAAGAAAATCAAAATATGATTTAATTCTAATGGATATTAATCTCGGAAATAAATTGGATGGCTTACAAGTAGCACAGGAAATTAGAAAAATAAAAGGATACGAAAACGTTCCAATTGTTGCTGTAACCGGTTATGCGCTTCACGGTGACAGGGAAAGGATGCTTAAAGGAGGATGCATAGATTACGTTAAAAAACCGTTTGATAAAGCAACTCTAATCGATACAATAAAGAGAAATTTAAATATATAAAGTTTGTAAGTTTTTAATATAATAATTCATTCCTACTATTGTAAAATCTTTATCTTTACTTTTCCGGTAAATTCTCTTTTACAATCTCTATTATATATTAGGCATTTGATTTCGCTAATCCTTATTTATCTGCAAAATATCAAAATACTTTTACTTTTTCTAAAAAAGTAGACACATAAAGGAACAAAAATAAATTATAAGACTATAACAATCAAGAACCGCTTTTTGAAAATAAGTATCATTAACTTTTAAATTTTACAAAAGTGAAGACATCAATCACAATTTTTTTAACAGTAATTTTAATAGCATTTTTATCGTCTGCTGCAAATATTTTAGCAAAATCAGCATCAGACGATTTAAGTGTATCTTTCTATGTTTCTTCAAATAATTATTATTACCCTGGAGATAAAGTTTCCATTAATCTTTATTCTTATGATTATAGGGCGGATAAAAAGAATAAAAATAAAAAGGTAAACTTTTATTTCCAGATTTATAAAATAAAAGATGTTGCAGGTTTTTATTCAAACCAGACTTCCCGTTATAGTATCGATGTGCTTGGCAGGGATAGCACAAATCTCACTTACTTAGCAGATGAATTAAGTTCATTTTCCAAAAATTATAAACCTACAAGAGATTATGGTTACTATTATGTAAATGAAAATGTTCCTGTCAGTATTACTGAAAATGGCGCATATTTTGTTAAAGTTACTGCAGGAAATCAGGTTGCCTATTGCGGATTTATCGTAACCTCAACGGGAATAATTTCAAAAGCAGGAAGCAATTCTATGCTCGCTTATGTAATTGACAGGAAAGCAGGAAATCCTGTATCAAATGCAGATTTGAATTTTTATCTTGGTTCAAAATTGATTGGAAAAGGAGTTTCTTCAGGTGATGGTACATTTTATCAGGAAGTTAAAGATGAAATTTTAAAAAATGACGAGAATAAAATTCCTCTGATAATTGGTTTTTATGGAAGTGATATAATTATTTCCGACCCGTATCTTTATTTTGGATATACAGCAGAAAGGTTTAATACTTATATTTTTACGAATCAACCTGTATACAGAACCGAATCCGAGGTCCTATTTAAAGGAACAATAAAAAGAAAAATCTCGACAGGATATGAATCTTATTCAAATCAAGAAATCACGGTGAAAATAAAAGATTCTAGAAATGCTGAGGTTTATAAAAAAGTAATAAGGACAAATGATATAGGCAGTTTCGATGGTTCATACAAAATAGACAAAGATGCTCCACTCGGAACATACTCAATCACGGTTCAGATGAACGAAAAAAATTCTTCGAGTATTAACTTCACAGTCGAACAATATAAAAAGCCTGAATATAAAGTTACGGTAAAGACAGATAAAAATCAGTATTACGGAAATGATAACCTTACTGCTAATGTTGAAGCAAAATATTTCTTCGGCAGTCCAGTTGCCGACGCTGATGTGGAATACAATGTTTATAAAGTCAGATATTCCAAACCGTGGTGGGCTTTTTCAGAATGGGCTTCGTGGTATGAAGAATATTATGCCTCGCTTGAAGACAATGCAAAATTTAATAATGCAGAATACATTTACAGCGGGAAAGGAAAGTTAAACAGCGAAGGAAAATTAGAATTCAGTTATAATATAAAAGAGGATTTCAAATCTCCAAATAATGATTATTACAAATGGTATTACTGGTACAGTTATGAAACAGATTACAAATATATTGTCCAGGCAAAAGTAGTCGATAAATCGAGAAGGGAAATATCAGGTCTGACAACAGTTTTCGTTACACGCGGAGGATTTTATTTAAATGCAAAATGCGACAAATATCTCTATAAACCGGGTGATAATGCTAACATAGAGGTTATGGCAAACGATTTCTCCGATAAACCTATGCAAACAAATTTCACAGTCGATATATATAAAACTACGTGGGGTAGGTATGATTATAAAGAATCCAGAGACCTTGTAAAAACTTTAAACGGAAAAACAAAATCAGACGGGAAAGGTATAGTAACATTTGAAATTCCAAACTACAGTGCAGAAGGCTCTTATTCGGTTGAAGTAAAAGCTAATGATGAAAGAGGAAAAGAAATTAAAACAACAGCATATTTTTATGTTTGGGGACAAGATAATTATTGGTGGAGTTACAATAAATCTATAGGAATTCAAATCATCACGGACAAAGACAGTTATAAGAAAGGTGAAGTCTGTAAAGCATTAATATACTCAACTATTCCGGATGTTAGTATGCTCATAACTACAGAGATGGAAAATATTATTTATTATAAAGTGGAAAAGCTATCAGGCTCATCTATGGTTTTAGAATTTTCTGTTAATGAAAATTACACATCTAATTTTAAAATCAGTGCTAATTTTGTAACCAACGGACAGTTTTACACTGCAAATAAATCAATAATGCTCATTCCCGAAGAAAAATTTCTTACGGTCAATATCGAAACATCAAAAGATATTTATAAACCGCGTGAAGCAGGAGCTTTAAAAGTCCGCGTGCTGGATAACGACGGAAAACCCGTAAGAAATGCTGAGGTTTCAATTGGTATTATTGATGAAAGCATCTACTCGATAAAAGAAGAAACAACTAAAGATATTAGAAAAGTATTTTACGGATATAATTTCACTCAGGTTTCCACAACTTTTAATACTTATGCTTCAAATTACAGTTATTCACGTTTGATGACTATTTATGAGAAGTATAATATCCGCTCGACGAGAGAAGGTGATTTAGCGACCGTAAAAGGAACACTCCTGACGATTGGAAATGCAACCATCGTTATAGATGAAGATTTCAAAGCCGCAGTGACCAATTCGGACGGAACTTTCGAATTTAAACTCCCCGAAGGCACTTATTCGATTGGAATATTTTACAGCAACCTGGATTATAATGGTCTGATGAATATTTCTTTATCGAAAGGTGAAACCAAAAATATTAAACTATATACGGATAAAAGCAAAAATGAGGATTTGGTCGGTAATCAAACTGAAATGTTTGACGGGAATATGAGGTCGGGTGTAACACTGGACGAATCAAAAACATCAGCACCAATGAAAACCGAAGAGAAGAAACACCAAAAAATGAAGATGTATAAAGACGATGATGAAAAAGAAAAATCTATCGACTTGAAAGAAGCCGAAGTTCGCTCCGAATTTATGGATGCAATCTTCTGGTCGCCATATACAAGAACCGATGCAGACGGATATGCAATAGTGAATGTAAAATATCCCGATAACCTTACCACTTGGCGTGTAACATCGAGAGTAATCACAGATGATTCAAAAGTCGGACAAATGACTCACACTGTAATTACCAGAAAAAATCTGCTTGTCAGAATGGAAACTCCACGGTTTTTACAGAATAAAGACGAAATAACAATTTCGACAATTATTCATAACTATTTGTCAACCGATAAAAATGTTAAAGTGAAATTTAAAGCAACTAATGTCACACTCGTCGGTGAAAATGAAAAACAAATTAATATTGCCACCAACTCTGAACAAAGATTGGATTGGAAAATAAAAGTTGATAATCCATACGGAGAAGCAAAACTTTATGCGGAGGCACTGACAAACGAAGAATCCGATGCGGTAGAGATTAAAGTCCCGTTGCAACCAAAAGGTCTCGAAGTCATTCAACCAGTAATTGCGGATTACTCAGATAATAATGTTTCAGAGAAAAAATATATTGATATTCCGATGGGAACCGATATCAGAAGTGCCGGATTGAAGTTTACTGTAGCTCCTTCCTTAGCTTCCACGATATTGAGCTCCCTCGATGAACTCGCAGGTTATCCTTACGGTTGCGTGGAGCAAACTATGAGCAGATTCCTGCCGACAGTTGTAGTTGCAAGCGCTTTTAAAGAACTTAATGCTCCTATCAGCGATGCTACGAAAAAAGATTTACCGAAAATGGTAGATGCAGGAATCAAGCGTCTTTACGGATTCCAACATACTGATGGAGGATGGGGCTGGTGGACCAATGATGCGACAAATCCGTTTATGACAGCTTATGTTGTTTATGGAATATCTATTGCAAAATCGTCCGGGTATGATATTCGAAATGATGTAGTTACAAAAGGTATTGCCTCGATGAAAAATTCCCTGAAAAACACGCTCGACCCGACAACAAAAGCATACATTTTCTATTCGA
>JBAZEQ010000028.1:0-8542 GCA_041653855.1 Ignavibacteria bacterium
TCACTCCGCCTTTTCCTCCTCCAAAAGGAACATTTACTACTGCACACTTATAAGTCATAAGTGCGGCAAGAGCTTTAACTTCATCTTCGTTTACCATAGAGCTAAATCTTATTCCTCCTTTTACGGGAAGCATATGATGAGAATGCTCTACTCTCCACGCATCAACTACTTCATACTTGTCGTCATCGAGCCGTAAGGGGAATTTGAAATGATATACACTGTTGCACATTTTCATTTGTTCCAGAAGACCTTTAGGATAGTTTGTATGCAAAGCCGCTTTATCGAAGTATTTACATACATCTCCAAAAAAAGAATTAGTTTCCATTTTAAAATAATTTAAATTTTAAGTTTTTTTGAAATTAGGGATTTTTATATTAGAATTAAACGAAAAAAATCTCATTTTAATTTCAAAGTATTTCAATATTATTGAGTTGAATTTGTAAATTCTAATTTATTTCAATGTAATAATTTTGTTAAAATTTATTCCCCCTCTTTTTTAGAAACATTTTTCGCTTTAATTTAACATAACAAATAAATTTTTTACTTTTTTTGCAACCTTATCTTAAATAAATACGTCTAATATAAATACGTCTAATATTATATAACTAAACATAATATATATATGAAAAAAATAATAATTTATTTTCTGCTTTCTTTTTTTATGATATTTCTTTCTCGGGGAATATCTCAGGTTTGTTATTCTCATAGCAATTTCAAATTCTTCGACAAACCATATATCGAACTGAACAATGGTACTTCTCAATTATCGCTCGATGGTTTCGGGAGTAAGTTTTCAAATGGGGGGCTTATCGAACTTAAACTCGGTTCTGCCACACAATATAAAAGCAGGTACAGTAAAAATGTCCTAAAATATTTTAATTCTTATGTATTTATGAGTAAAGTATCTTCTTCCCTTAATTATAGGACTGGCACCACCGGAACACTTCCCTATGATATGTGGAGATTCGGTGCCGGAAAAAAAGAAGGTTACGGAGCAAAAATCGGCTCGATGTCTATCACACCTTATACTTCGAGTTCACTTACCTGGACATATCTCGATATGAAAAATTTTCCTGATGCTTCACTTGAAAATGATAATATATCACTTGCAAAATTCAATAAAAATATACGTTTCGGAACGCAGTCTGAAGGAGGAATTATTATTGACGTGCTTCCGATGGTTTCTCTTGAAGCAAAATACGAAAGAACTGCAATTTTTCCGAGAACACTATTCTGGAAATTTGCAGGCAGTGCTATAATAGAAGAAGGTGGAAAACAATTAGTTGATGATTTTGTCTCGAGGATATTGAAAAACGAACCGCTCGCAGGTGTCATAGTCAACTTCGTCTTGAAAAATGCTTACTCTTATGGAATTTACGAACTTCGTAAAAGTAAGATGAACTGGCCATTCGACACCGAAGCACCGCTAATGCACGAATCATTTAAGTTCGGAGTTTCATTTACATTTTAAAAAAATAAAACAGGCTTATCTATATTCCGATAAGCCTGTTCATTTTACTTACTAATTCTTTTCTACTAATAATCTTCGCTTTGTCGTGTGTCGTTTTGATTTTCTTTGTTCGAATCAGTTGTTTTTTTATTTTGATTGTTCATCGGGTCTGCTCCAAACCTTAATGTAAATGTCAAAAATATAGCTCTCGAATCACGTCTTCTCGAAAACGAATAGTCAAAAGTACTGCTTGTAGAAGTTACAGCAAATTTCATTGTGTTCAATACATCGGATATTCTCAGGTTTATGCTCGCTCTTTTATTGAATAAATCTTTTTTAATTGCAATATCCATCACTTGCATAGGGTCCATACTTCCCTGTGCTGTTACCATTTTGCCTGAATAGAAATAAGATACCTGGAAATCAAATAAATCCTTAAACGAAAAACTTGACATTAATTTCGCTGACAAAACATCACCGGAATTATTCGTTCCTCCGGCAACGTTATCACCGGTTACCGTAGTTTTTGAATAACTTGTACTTCCGTTAATTGACCACCACTTTGTTATGCTTCCCGATAATACAAATTCAAGACCATAAGATGATGACTTAGAAATGTTAGCAAATGTAGATATGGAAGTAGTACTATCAACTACATTTACTATCCTGTTAATTGCGTCGGTAACATTCCTGTAAAATATCGAACCGGATGCCGAAAGATATGAGAAGTATTTCATATAGCTAAACTCGAGAGAATTAATATATTCCGGTTTTAGATTGGAATTTCCCTTTCTTAAATTCTGCTGGTCGCTGTAATCCGTGAACGGATTCAACATAAATGTGTGCGGTCTGTTAATCCTTCGTGTATAACTAAATTGTAATTCATTTGTATTTGCAAATGTTTTAGTTAAATACAAACTTGGAAAAAAACTGAAATAGTTATTTTCATAATTCTCATTTGTAGTAAGTTGATTCGATTTCGTAAATGCTTGTTCCAATCTTATCCCGAATTGGTAGCCAATATCGAAAATTTTATTAGTGTAATTACTGTAAGCAGATAAAATCTTTTCCTTATATTCAAAATTATTACTTGTCAAATTATTGTAAATCCAGTTTTGTGAATTAACATCAAAATAATTTGAATGATAATCCGAATTCATCGTTCTGAATGCGCCTTTTATCCCCATCTCTACTTTTGATATATTGCTTGAACTTGTCGTTTGTCCGCTGTTTGGTCCCATAGAATTCCCCGGTCCCATCGGACCTGGACCCGGGGAAGGGTTATTGGAAGTTGTTGAATTATTGTTGTCTTTCAATCAATTCCGCATTTCCTACCGGAATGATGAAGTCCGATTGAAAAGAAAACAATTCCATATTATTCGTAGTACTATCTTTCTGTGAAAGTAATAAAGAACTCGCATAATAATCTGATTTTCTCGTCCAGTTAGCATCATCCATTTTCATATTCGAATACTGGATGGATGTAGTCAATTCCTTCTTTGGTGTTTCAAACTTTAATCTGTGCCTTGCGTTTATATCCATACCATAACCCTTGTTACTTTTTAAAAGGTCATTTATGTAAACAGAAGAATTTAATGTACTGTTACTCCAATTGGTATTCATAGAATTATCGTTCATATCCATCTCCCTGAAATTATAATTTCCGGATAAAGAAAATAAACTTTTCTTGCTATACTCATAATCCAATCCAAGTGTTCCGAAATGAGAACTCATCTTGTCCTTGTTATTGGATAACTGGTTATAATAATATGTCGTATCACCAATGTAAGTTTTTTTGTATGATGAACCGTCCCCATTCATATTAAA
Organism: Ignavibacteria bacterium; assembly: GCA_041653855.1. Lineage (GTDB taxonomy): Bacteria > Bacteroidota > Ignavibacteria > Tepidaquicellales > Tepidaquicellaceae > FEN-1279. The sequence goes on from JBAZEQ010000028.1 coordinate 3,278, forward strand.
CAACCTGAAATTATAATTACCATTTATTGTGAATTTGTTTTTTCTTACTGTAAGATTTATAGACGACGTGTATTTATCCTGTGTTCCCGCATTAAGACTGAAACTGCCGTTAACTCCGTCATCCTGCTTTTTCTTCAATACAATATTGATAATTCCTGATGTTCCCTCCGGGTCATATTTTGAAGAGGGATTACTCATAATTTCTATTGTCTCAACCATTTTCGAAGAAATTTGCTCCAGCACCGTCGAGGGATCGCTACCAAGCGTTGCTGAGGGCATTCCGTTTATTAGAATATTTACATTACTACTTCCTCTCAAATATACTTTTCCGTCTGAATCAACGGTAATAGATGGTAAATTTTTTAAAGCATCTACGACCGAGCCGCTCTCACTGACAAGGCTTTTTTCAATGTTGTAAACTTTTTTATCTATCTGGTTTTCCATTACCATTGCTTCATCTTCTACCTCTATCTCCGAGGTAGTCTCTGTTCCCGGTTCAAGCATTATCGAGTCGAGTCTTAACTCGGGGTTTTCAGGAGTTATTTCTATTCTCTTTACATAATCTCTGTATCCTACGAAACTTATCCTGAGTTGATATCTTCCAAAGGGTACATTTAATTCAAATGTACCTTTTTTATTTGTTGATGTGGAGGCAACAACAGAGGAATCTGATTTTTTGATAACTTTCACGGTTGCTTCGGAAAGCAAAGAACCCGTTTCCTTATCGAATACCACACCGAAAACTTTTTCCCTTTCGTTTTTATCACTATAACTTTTTTCTGTGGAAAAAACAGAACTTGCAATTATTATCATTAATAAAACTGCAATCAAACTTAACTTTTTCATTAATTATCATTTTTTAATTTATATAGAGCAAAAACATTGACACTAATTTCTGTCGGGTGGAGGGTCCTGTTTTTGGTCGCCTTTCCCAAATTTATCTTTCATTTTATTTTTTATTTCTGTGTACTTTGTCCACTGTTCATCAGTTAAAATCCTCTTCAGATTATCGTCTTTTTCTTTCGTAATACTTTCCATTTCACTCATATCTTTGTTTTCGCTGTTGAAATTCACTTCCATTTTCTTGTAAGAATCTTCAAGTATTTTCTTAACGAATGTAATCTGCGTTTCGGTTAAATCCAGTTCCTGCTTCAGCATTTTCATTTCCATTTTCATCATTTCGTCTGCTGATGGTTTTTTCCCGTCTTTTGGTCCCCGCATAGGCGGTTTATCCTGACTGAACACATAACCTGTTAATAAAAGACAAAATAAGAGCGTTACTACGATTTTTTGTTTCATTTTTTTAATTTTAATTGTTACCGAAATTAATTAATAGACTTACGCTTAAGACTCCGAGAGAGCCCGTGCGATTTCCACCGTTTATGAATATAACGGCTTCGATTGGTTAGATGTCGTTATTACAATTTACTTGCGATATAAAGAAAAGACTTTTAAAATGCATTAAGCAAATTTAAAAAAAAATTAAATCTTTTTTTGCACGGTAGAATTACCTGTGCAATATATCGGGGTTTACTAATAATATTTTATAAATAGTTTCTTAATTCGATAGCTCTACCTCAAATGTCTTTTTTCCTGTTTTATAATCAAACCCCATAAATCCAAACCTGTCATAAACAAGCAAAACCAAATCACCGGAACGCGATACGTGAACATTACTCTTTATAAAAAACATTGTTGAAAAAGCATCTTTGCTCGTTGCCCGGAGTTTCTCGAATAATTCGCTCTCAGTCGAAACAGTCCATAATATATTCCCGGTTTTATCTATACAGGATAAATATCTTTCCGCCTCGCTCCCCGTTTGGTTTTGATAAAACACAAAACAACTTTCATCATCCTGATAAGTCATAATTCCCTCAAGAAAAACTTTATCTGTTAAAGATTTTGCCTCTGACTTAGTAATAAATTTCAGAGTGGAGGGATTACTGAAATATGATTCCGAAATATTTTTATCTCTTAAATTCGATTTCGGTCCTGTTACAAGATACAATTTTTTTCTTGCTTCTTCCCCGCTTCTTTCTACACCTAATGCAAATATACTGATTTCGTTTTTTTCATCCCTGAATGAATTTCTAAACGCTGTAGAACTTTCATACATCTTATCTTTTTCTAAATCAAGAACAGGTTTCCTGCCGTCTTTCGTCTCGAAACTGATGTTAAATGGACTCTCATATACCCACAAGTTACTAATTCCACTCTGCAATTCAGGATATTTTTCAGTAAAACCTCGCGTATTTAGTTTTTCCTCTCCGCTTTCAGGGTTATAAACATTAATTTCCGCTTCCAGACCTGTCGAGGAAGAGTTTACTTTCCAGACTTCATTATTTATAAATAATAATTTTGTAATGGACGGGAAAACAGGTGATACGTTTTCAAAATTTTTCAGAATGATATTTTCTTCCGGATTATAGATATAAGTATTAATATAGTATTTTGAATTTTTATATTTGTATGTCATTACCCAAAGATTATTATTTCCTTCTTCATCAGGTGCAATTACAGCATTCATCATCATACCGTTTAGTGAAGATTTTTGGGAAACTTTTTTTTCTTTACCGCTTTTTTTATCCGTTGAAATTTCATCTTTATCATTTCCTGAAAAGTATGTCGGGTAAACCCAAAAATAAACGAGCAATCCCATACCAACGAAAAATGCCGCTAACACTAATACTAATACACATCCGAAACCGCCCGATGGTTTTTTTGGATTTGGTTGATAAGGTGATTGTTGCTGGTATTGCTGTGCCATTTTTTGTAGATTTGTATAATCCTGTGCCATTTTATCTCCTTTTTAAGAAGTTGGAAAGGTCGATTAATACTTAATATATAAAAATCTTTTTAAAATATTAATGAACTTAATATTATTCAATTATTTTCCCGTTTTTAGGGATGTTTATTTCAGCTAATACAATTAAATCAACAATTAACACCTCTTTTCTTTTATTGATTGTAATATCTCTTTTAAAAAAACCCCGATGTTTTTCCACCAGCGGGGTTTTTCTATTTCAACCAAAGAAGAAAGGAACACTTTTATTTTATATACATCATTTTTTTTATATCGGTATAGCCGGCGACATTTATTTTATAATAATAAATTCCCGAAGATAAATTGGAAGCGTCAACTTCGATACTATATACATTCGCTTTTTTAAATTCATTTATAAGGGTTTTTATTTCCCTGCCAAGAACGTCATATATTTTTAAATTTACAAAACCATCTTTCGGTAATGCATAAGAAATGCTCGTAGATGGATTAAAAGGATTCGGATAGTTTTGCATTAATTCATATTTAGCGGGAATTCCAACAATCACTTCACCGGTAAGGTAATAGTATTCAAAATTTCCGTTGTAATCGGTCTGCTTCAACCTGTATTTATATTTTCCCTGTAACAGATTCCTGTCAGTAAATTCATAAGTAATTGTATAATTACTCGTACCCTTTCCTTTTAAAAATCCAATATTCTGCCAATTTTCAGGACTCCCCGAAGATGTTCTTTCAATCGAAAAACCGGTATTATTTATTTCTTTTCCGGTAATCCATCTTAGTCTGACTATATTCTTTTCAACTAACGAAGTAAAAGAAATTAATTCAATCGGCATTGCACTCAACAGGTTAAACGGATTACTTGATACTGTACTTCTATTATATCCTTCAAATCCCGGGTTTCCGTTATATTCCAAAACCATCACCCTGTATGTATGAGCCGGTAATAACCCGTCTATAACAAAATTCCCCGCCGTAATTGCGGGACCACTATATGCACAATGCCAACCAGTGCCGTCCTGCGTACCAAGTCCATATATCGGATTTCCCGTGTAAGTAAAACCATCTTGAACCAACGGGATTCCTAAAGTCCCGTCAACTATAAATATCGCTTCTTTACTACCATTACCATTTATCCAGTTCAAAGAAATTGACGTTTGCGATATCGTTGTATATGAAATCTGACTTGCTTGTATATTTGGTGGCGAGGCATTTGTAATTGCGTTATTTAATACTGTCCAAAGAGTGTCTGTATAAGGAACACAATCCTGTTTATAATACCACCAGAAATATCCTCCCACGTAATTAGGAGTTGTGATATTCATTTTGTAATATCTATTTATATAAGATGCTTTCTTTAATACTTTTGTAGTACCACACTCACCAATACCAATTTTGGAATTTGGAAATAAAATATGTAAACTATCGAATACCTGTTGCCAGTCAGGCTGGTAGTTAATACAGTCATCTTCGTAATACGAAATCCATACATAATCGAGTCCGCTTCTTAAAGACGTATTTAAATTAGTATTAACCCAGCGGAACATTTCGTTTTGAGCCTTATCGTAACATACTTTGTTATAGTATAAAGTAAGAGCTGTCTTTTTCCCTTTGGATTTTATAATTTTATATGATGTGTCTATCTTTGCCACAACATCGCTTATGGTTCCAAGCCACTCTCCGTTTACCTCATTTCCTACTTCCCAGATATCCACTTTTTCCCCTAATAAATTTACATATTCATTTGTCCTTGCAGCATATTGAGATAAACTGTATTGATTCATATAATAACTGTCTAATATTTCTCCCATAATAAAACTTACATTGTGAATCTGGTTTATGGCATTTTGATAATCTGTTGCTGGAATGAATTCATCGAACACAATTCTTGTCGTTGGTTTTTTACATAACCTTGATAAAGATGTAACGGTTGCAGTTAAACTACTGATGGCATCTATGGTTACTCCGTAAATGTGATTTGTATCTACTACCGCCGAATAATTGATTTGCGAACTTAAAAAAATTATAATTATGATTGATATTACTTTCTTCATAACCATTTCCCCCATAAAATAATTTTAAAACTTGATTTTATTATTCAGGCTGCAATTGTTGTGCCTTGATAATTTTATTTTTATTAGAACAATTTATTCAATAACAGAAGATTTTTTAAACTTTTTTAAAATTTACAAATAAAATTTGACTAAGATTCATCTCATATTGACTTATTATTTTCTCACTATGAGATAATAAAAATTAAAGAGATAATGATTCAGGTGTTTTGAAAAATTTTCCCGATATTAATTTGGCTTGAGACTTGTATGTTATTAAGTAAAATACGTTCGTTACAATTGGTTACATTGTTTTACAACAAAACAATGCTTTATTTGTTGAGAACATGCAATTTGTAATGGAAGTTTTTTGTTACGATATTATAGGAATAAAAATATTAATTTATGTTTACGAAAATAAAACATTTTGCC
>JBAZEQ010000028.1:8552-15023 GCA_041653855.1 Ignavibacteria bacterium
CATTTTATTTATTATCTTTTTTGCATCGATGTTTTTCTCTGGTTGCGATCCTTCGGTTCTCGGCTCGTCAGATTATGGCTCGGCACAAATTAACGGTTACGTTATAGATGCATTTTCCAAAAATGCTATAAAAGATGTTATGATTATGACATATCCGGTGTCAGATTCCGTTGAAACTGGTGAAAGTGGCAATTTCTTTATATATAAGTTTTATCTTAATACAAATCCGCAGGAAATTCTGATTATTGCTGAAAAACCGGGATACCAGACTGCCCAGGTTAAAATGATTGTGCATACAAATGAAACAGCAAATATAACAATTCCGTTGATTCGTAAGTAAATTTTTGTAGTGTATAAGATTTATTTTTTTTGTTCCCGAAAATACTTCGGAATAAAAACTTTATATTTTATTTAATAATCAAAACTTTCTCTGGCAAATCTTTATCTCTTGCTTTTCCCGAAAATACTTTTACGAAATAAAATCCCTACTATTTAATTTGCCTGATTTCTTTTATATATTTTTATTGGATTAAATTTTAAAATATACACTGGATTAATCAATAAATTGTATCTTTTAATTTTATAAAAGTTTGTTTTGTGTTTCTTATTTTATAGATTATTTTTAATATTGAATAATTATTTTAAAAGTATGAATCATCCAAAAGTTTTGTTCGTTATTCTTGTAATTTCTTTCGCTTTTCTGTCTGTATTTTATTCCTGTTCAGCACAACAACAACAAAAGGGATTTTCAATGTATCCCGAGATTACAAATAGGGATAAATTTTTCGTCGACCCGCTTATTTTTTACGAAGTCGATAGCCTGAAAGCTCGATTGGACTTATATATTGAAGTCCCCAATGATAATATCATTTTCAAAAAAGATATTAACGATGAAAAGTACAAATCAAATATTTCTCTGATTATAAACATTAAAAATTCCGTTAACGAAAATATTCTTACCAAAACTTATAATGAATATTCGGCTTACAACGATAAAGAAATGATAAAAAAATCCAAAGAATCACGATATTTTTTTTACAATTATTTTGTCGAACCGGGAAATTACAAAATTGATATTATTATAAAAGATAATAACTCAAAAGGCGAATTTAAAAAATCGGCTGATTTATCCGTAAAAGATTTTAATGCACAGGAAATCTCGTTCAGCAATTTAATGATTCTTTCAAAATACAAAATTAATGAAGACGGAACTAAGGAAATTACTCCGCTAATAAATAATAACATCTTCGGATTAAAAGAATTTTTTGTTTTTTTTGAAATCTATAATAAAAACAACGATGATATTACAAAAGAATACATATATAAACTTAAAGATAATAAAGACAATATAGTAAAAGAAGATGATTTAACTTATAAATTGTCTCCAAACAAAAATCAAAATGTAGAAAACATTTTCCTCCTGAAAGAACTAAAAAAATATTTACCGGAAGAACCTGACTTTGACTTTTTTCTTTACGACAATGATCAGAACATATTCTTCAAAATCGAAATAATTGATAAATCCAACAACGATCTGGTAGCAACTAAGAAATTAGCCTTCGTTCCAAAAAGACTAATTTCCGAAATGCATAAAAAACCCCCGATGCGGTAATATTGAATATTTGCAATTATTATTTTAAAATATCTTAACCCAGAGTTCAGTGAATATGCCTCGTATTTAACGATGGTTGTGGTTTCACTCTTGATTGCATCTTCAAAGTTTTCTTTTGTACTCTTGACAGTAAATTCGAGCTTAACTTCAGGAGCTTTATCTCCAAGTTTTTCAAGAACTTTCTTGTGGTTTTTTGCATGAATACTTCCGGCTTCGAAACTGCTTCAAAAACTTCGCAATATTTTCAAATCCTTCTTCATAAATATTCTAAAAACTTTTCAAGATTTTTTACGTAATTTTATATAGTAATACTAAAAATTTATATGCGAATATTTATTACCGATTGAAGAAATCCTAAAAGGTGTAGGGCATTGTCCATATACCAATCAGGATAAAGAAGTCCTATTGTTGGTAGTCGAACCGCTCGAAACAACGTACACGGGGAATGTTGAGAATTAAAAAATGGCAAAAGAATTTACAAGAATATAAAATCTAATAAAATTTATAAAACTTAAAATTTAATAAATTACGAGAAAGATTATTTATTATTTATTCTTTATTATCCTGATATCAAATGGAAATTGTCAGCAATGTGATACCCAAAAAAATTTGCAAATCACATACATAGCAAACGAAGGTTTTTTTATTTCCTGTGATAACAAAAAAATATTATTAGATGCCCTCTTTAAAACAAAAAATTACACTTCCCCTTCCGATAGTCTTGTCGCTAATATAATAAATAGCATACCTCCTGTAGATAATATTGATTTCTTATTGGTTACTCACAACCACAGAGACCACTTCGACATAAAATTGACTTCTGAATTTCTTTCAAAAAACACTAAAACAAAATTCATCTCTTATTCCGAATCCTGCAAGGAACTTAATGAGATAGGATTTAATAGTTCCCAATTAAATTGTTATAATTTAGAACTCGGAGAATTAAAAGAAATTAATGAAATTAATGACGAGCAAATTTCGATAACAGCATTGCGGTTAAAACACGGCACAAGCTCCCAAATTAATAATCTCGCTTTCATGGTTCGATTTAACAATTGCTCGATAATGCATATGGGAGATGCTTTTATTTTACAAAGTGAAGAATATTTAAAAAAAATTAACTGGAATAACTATAAAATAGATGTTCTATTTATGAGCTATTTGGATATTAATGAATATGTTTTAGAAACACTAAAAAATACTATTATGCCTAAAAATATAATAATGATGCATATCCATGAAGAAGATATACCGGAAGCAATAGAACAAAATAAACAACATAACGCAAAAGCAATAATATTTGAAAAAGAACTTGAAACTAAAATATTCAACAAATAAAAGCGGGGAATTAAATTCCCCGCTTTTAAATAACTTGATAGAATTTTACTTTATTTCACTACCATCATTCGCATAGTCTTTTCAAATGTTCCTGCTGTCATTTTATATATATATACTCCGCTTGAAAGTGCCGAAGCATCGAAATCATACATATAATATCCCGCTTCCATATTTGCATTAACCAATGTTGCTACTTCCCTGCCAAGAATATCGTAAACCTTTATCGTTACATAACTTGTTTTTGGAACTTCGTACTGTAACTTCGTTACGGGATTAAACGGATTAGGATAATTTTGCTTGAGATTATATTCGCTTGGAATTCCAGATACAGGATTTATTAATCCGGTTGATGCACTTATTTCCAATTGTAAATTCGCACGATAGTAACTTTGCGTAAGCGATGTCGGTATTTCTGTATCATTTCTGTTCCGTCTCGATTTGTATGTTGTAAGTGTTGTATAATTATACAGTGGATAAGAAGTTAAAAATGCCTGATAGCCTCTATCTATAGAAATTAAGAGGTTTTGATTTAGTGACATATTAAAGGAGAAAGGATTCGATAATGTTATTTCAAGCCAGCCCGGAGAATCAAGATTATTAATTGTACCTGTGAACACTGTTGTGTGTCCGACAACATCCCAGTTACCGGTTGCTAATGTCTCATCACTTACCATTTTCATATAAATCGAAATAGGACCGTTTGTTACTCCTGACATTGCATTTGCCTGGTAGAATTTAATTTTGGAAATATTTCCTGTTGTTCCTATTTCACTTCTTGTATAAATTGCCTGCCATCTCATATAATTATAGTACCTGTCTATTGGATAAGACTCGGTGGATGTTCCGTTTCCGATAGTAACTATAGTAATATTTGCAACCTGATATATAAATTGTGTCGCAGGCGGAGTTGTTCCCGGGGGATTAACGCCTGTTCCTCCAGAGGGAAGTGTTGATATCAGTGTCCCGGCAGAATCCTGTGCCGCAATATAGTATTTTATAGTCGTACCTGTCGATTGCCCGGGTATAGTAAATTTCACAGTATCGAGATTTGAATAGGATGGTGTCAGGTAATTAAATGCTCCATTATTCACACTATAATATAATCTCGGTTGATTTGTCCCTGTTGCAATTTTATAAGATGACTTAATTATTGCAGTGGCTATTCTCGAACTTGTACTCGGTCCTGTTTCAATAGGCGTATGCTGCATCGTAATCTGAAAATCACCCGCAATTGTTACCAGAGCCGCTATACCTGCTTTCACCATTTTAATGAAATACGGCTTGTTTAGCGTTGAATATAAATCGTTAGTAGTATGGTAATATGGTGTAAAATCACTATTATCCTCTATAGCAAGAATTGCTTGATAACCTCTCTGTTGAAAAGATTGATGGTCGCTTCCGCCATTGAGAGATGTGGTAACCTGTGGAATAAGTGTCGGTTGATACAGACTAACTATCTGTGCATAATTATTAGCTAATGGAGTCGATGCCGCATTAGTGTTCACATCGAGTTGACCGTCGTTATTACCGTCATAAGCTATCATATCGAAATTCAATACGGCTATTATGGAGTCTCCATGAGCAAACGCCGTATCGGCATAAGCTTTACTTCCATATAAACCCTTTTCTTCTTCATCCCACGCTGCAAAAATAATTGTGTACGGTAAGTTTATGTTACGCAGCAATCTTGCCGCTTCCATAACACAAACCGTTCCTGATGCATTGTCGTCCGCTCCCGGTGCTGTTGTACCCAATGGCATATCATCATAATGACCACATATAATTACATACTGGTTTGGATATTTTGTACCCGTTTTTCTAGCCAGAACATTTATATTTGTAGAAGTAATATTCTGATACCACGTTGTAAGTCCAAAACTTTGAAATTTTTCATAAATATACTGGGCAGCTTTTGGATTATGGGTTGAATTGTAATTTCTTGATAAAATCGTATAAGAAGATCCACCGATAAGGCATGAGGTATCTCCACATAGTTGCCGTTCATATTTAAAAACCGTGTCTTGGTTTACCTGGTTCATTATTGAAGCAACGAAAGTATTATAAGAAACTTGGGCAAAAAGAGAAGAAGATAAAAATAACAGGAAAAATAAAGAAAAAAGTCTGAAGTGTTTCATAATATTAATTTGTTTTATCTTATAAAATATATTATTATTCATTAAAGTTAAATATAAAAACCCTCAATAATTTGAAAAAAGTTTACCAAATATTTTCTTTTTTGCTCAAAATTCTTCAAAATTTGGACAAAATTAAGTATATTGAAATTCTATATAAGTGAAGTCTATAAATCTGTGCAAGTTACAAAATTAAAATATTTTTAAAATATATTTGTTCGGAACTTGATAGTTAAAATAAATTGTTATAAATTTCATTATTTACTAAACTAAAACAATACGCATATGAGGAAAAACTTAGCAATTTTGATTTTTGTAGTAGCAGCTCTATTTTTACTGCAAAAATCAGCAAGTTCACAGACGTTATATTTCTGCGAAGGTGTATCGGACAATGGGAAACCTATTACACCAAGCAGTACGTTCAATATTCCGAGTAATGGAGGATATTTTTATTTTCTTGTAAAACTCCCTTATGAAGTAGGCTGTTATAGTGTTGACTATGTTATCTATAAAGAAAACAGCCGTGGAAAAATGGTTTACAACACTACCATATCACAAACAGATATGGAATCAAGCTGGACCTGGTTCTGGAAAAAAGTAACATTCTATGATGAAGGTTACTATAGGGTTGATGTAGTTGATTGCTATTCAAATACTCTCACATCGAGCTACCTGACTATTAACTATCAATAGAAAGGCTTAAAATTATTAAAGCCGGGTATCCTTCAGGTATCCGGCTTTTTTCTTGTCTATTTTAATTTCATATTTAAAATCTATATACAAAAAATTATTACTGTTTTTTTTGCAAAAAAATAATTATAATAGTTTATAATCTCGCATAAAAAGTTATAAAAACTTAGTTTCATTTTTAAAATCAGAATTTCTACGAATCCCTTAGGGGACAAAAAAAGTAGTTCTTACTTAATAAAATATTTTTCGATTATTTTATAATGTGTTAAATATTTGTTAACATTAATTCATCATATTATTGTTCGAGTAATTTCAAAATACTTTGTAATTCTTGATTAACGTTTTATTAAAATTTATAAATAAGAGGGACTATGACAAAAAAGATACTTTTTCTTGTCTGTTTTTTAATGGTTGTATCTCTTGCTTGGTCGCAGACTTATACCGTTAGCGGCTCGGTAATAAGTTCTGACACAAAAGAAGCAATTATCGGAGCAACCATTAAACTTACTCCGGGTAATTACGGAGCTATAACCGGTAATACAGGTGAATATTCAATAAAAAATATACCCAAAGGAAATTTCACAATTAAAATTGAATTTATTGGGTATACTACATTCAGTAAGGAAATTACTGTTAACAAAAATATTGTATACGACGTGGCACTAAAAACAGGTAACATAACTACTGAAGTAATAGAAA
>JBAZEQ010000029.1:0-6179 GCA_041653855.1 Ignavibacteria bacterium
AAATCAATTGTTGCTTTATCGGAAGGTCTATCCCAGCAAGGGAACCATCCGCGTGCACCTTCCGGTTCGGCATCGGTAAATACATAACCCGATGAACCGCTATTGTAAAACGAAGCATCGGTAACATTATTATGTCTATATTTTATTCTAATATTCACGATTTCATTAACATTATAAGTTCTGTCCATATTAATAGTTAGAATATTGGAGGTGTGAGTAAATGTTAAATTAGTGCCACTTGTCAATTTTACAGAATCAATAGTCAGCGAAGTATTGTTTGCATTTAATTTAATAAGATTTAAAGTTGAATCAACCTTAAATGTTATAATATTTAACGCAACAAAGCTTTTCGGATAAGGACTAAAGTAACAACTGTAAAGATCGATATTCAATTTATAATTCAAAACATCAAAAGAATGTCTTGGAGTGTTTGGTGAATCCTGATAATAATCCTTAGGATTTGTTATTTTCGATTTTTTCATCGAACAGATTTCCGAACCTCTCATTTGGGAATAATCTTGAGCAAAAAGAATATTTCCAAAAAATAAGAAGAAAATGAGAATAGAGATTTTTTTCATATATTTTTTTAATTTTTATACGTAAATATAAACATAAAATAAATTAAAAGAGTTGAAAAAAAAATTAGCATTTGTAAAAAAATGTAACAGCACAAAAAACACTGCAATTTTATCTAACCAATACCATTTTTTTGACATCGGTGAAATCACCTGCCGTAATTTTATAGAAATATACTCCCGATGCGAAATTCTTACCGCTAAAACTTATTGAATATTTCCCCTGTTTCTGTTTTTGATTCACTAAAACAGTTTGCAATCTTCCAAGCACATCATAAACGGAGATTTTAACATCAACGTAACCTGCAACTTCATATCGAATAGTTGTATTCGGATTAAACGGATTAGGATAGTTTTGTTCAAGATTGTACCCTACGATTATAATTGGGTCATCTCCATGTTTATCTTTTAAAATTTTATTTTCAGGGTCTAATGTCAATAGTTTTGGTATACCTTTAACATTAAAATTGAATGTCTGCCCTAAAGAATTATTTAAGAAGCGAAATGTCGTATCACCCGCAGAAGTATTTACCTTTATATCAACCGGCATAGTAAAAAATTGTGGATTCGTGTTTTGCCTCTGATTTATTTCGAGAGAAATATTATACAAATCACTATCTTTTTGGATATACATCCAGCTTATATAATAGACAGGATAATTCTCACCATAAATCCATTGGTCGAAGAAATAATCGAGTTGAACACCTGATACTCTTTCGGCAATATTTTTAAAATCTTCAGTTACAGCTGTTTTATAAGCGACTGTAGTATCTGATGAATATGCTCTTAAGATATTAAAGAATGTTGTATCTCCTACCACCCCTCTCAGCATATGCAATACCATACCACCTTTTGCATAGCTTCTGTAGGGATTAAAAATTTCACCGATAGAATTTATATCTTGAACATAAATTGTTCCTTTTGCTTTTTTAGCATCGAACATTTTTGAATCTACATACTGATTAAAAGCAATTTTCCCGTACATTTCCTCGACGTATATACATTCCGAATACGTCGCAAAACCTTCGTTTAACCAGATATTGTGCCAGTTTCTGCAAGTAATTTTATCTCCAAACCACTGATGTCCCAATTCGTGTGCAATTATATATTCATTTATTACTCCAATCGAAGTGGCAGTCTGGTGTTCCATTGCACCGCCGATTCCGGTTTGTGCGTGTCCATATTTTTCCCTGATAAAAGGATATAAGCCGAATTTATCGGAAAAAATCTCTAACATTTTTACAGTCTTGTACAGAGTGGGTTTTAACGTATCAATTACCTCGGGATAAATATAATGCAAAACAGGCATTGAATCCGTCGGTGAAAACTTAAAGTAATTTGTATATAATGAATAATTAGTAACAGCTACCGATAGAAGATAATTCGCAATCGGATAAGAGTTTTTCCATTTATAAGTTTTTGTATTATCCCTGTTAATTATTACGTCAGTAAGAATTCCATTTGATATACCGGTATACAAATTATTACATTTTATCCATATATCGGATGAATCTGCTTTATCCGAAGGTGTGTTTTTGCACGGGAGCCAGTCGCTTGCACCAAACGGCTCGCTTAAACTCCAGACAACAGGTGTACTATTATTGTTTCCAAATACAAAACTTCCGAAACCTGTTTGAACAGGTATTCCGCGATAATAAATAATTACGGAAAAATTATTGTTTTTAAAATTACTTTTGGTTGGATGAATAGTAATTTTATCCCCGTAATGATTAAAACTTATAGAATTCCCGTTATACAAAACGGAATCAACAATCATAATATTATTTAAATCGAAAAAAATGAAATCTGACGGGCTATGTAACAATCCCGCAATGGTAACTTCTCCGTATAAATAATTTGGATTAACTCTTACATCGAGAAAAATTTTGTAATACTTCACATCTATATTTGTATCAGAATCATAATACAAATAATTCGTATTACCGAAAAACATTTTCTTCTCGAAATTCGATAATTCAGAAGAGTTCTGAGCTTTAAGATAATTTGTAAAAAATAAGAAGAGACAAATTAATAGCAATATTAAAAACGAGAAAAATCCTCTCGAATATGCAATTATTATCCGATAATTATTCATATTATTTGTTTAGCCTGCTAAACTGATTCAAAAAAGCTTTATGATTTTTATAATGTATCGCTTTCATCCCGAGGGACTCGGAAACCCTGATATTTTCTTTTACATCGTCTATAATAAGTGTTTTACCGGGTTCAAGGTTATACTTCTGCAGGATATGCTGGAATATTTTCTTTTGCGGCTTATTTGCTTTTACTTTATAAGATAGTACACGCTTCTTTAAAAGCCTAACAAATGGGAAATTTTTATCTATAAAATTAATATGAGCAGAATCTGTATTAGAGAGTAAAAACAAATTAAATCTCTTTATCCTTGCAATCTTTTCGACAAAGATTTTCATTGGGCTGTTAATCCAGAAAATATCGGAATAAAAATACAGGAAATCAGAATAGCCAATTTTTAATTTAAATTTTCTTTTTAAAATCCTGAATAAGTCTTTTATACTTATTGTTCCGCGTGTTATTTTTAAATCATATTTTCTATTATGAATAAAACTTTTAAAGCTTCTTGCATTAAGATTTTTCTCGTGCAGAGCCACCCTGTCATAAAAGTAACAGAAATCAAAATAAACAAGAGTGTTACCTAAATCGAAAATAATATTTTCAATAGGACCTTTTTGCAAAATTCTACAGGTATCTTTTTTCTAAAATATTTAAATCTTTATCCAGTGAATAATATTTCGGATGTCCTGTCGGGATTTCGGTTTTTACTATATCCTGTTCCGAAATTTTTTCAAGATACATCACAAGCGCCCTTAAACTGTTTCCGTGAGCTGATATTAAAATATTTTTTCCCGCTTTCAAATCTGGAACAATTTTACTTTCCCAGTAAGGAATCACCCTTGCGGCAGTATCTTTCAAACTTTCTCCGTTTGGCGGTGCCACATCAAAACTTCTTCTCCATATTTGCACCTGCTCTGCTCCGAATTTTGCTCTTAGTTCATCTTTGTTCAAACCCTGTAAATCTCCATACATCCTTTCATTGAGAGCTTTATCCTTCTCGACCGGTAAATCTTTTTGATCGATTATACCGAGAATTATATCGAGTGTTCTCTGTGCTCTCACTAAATCAGATGTATAGGCTTTATCGAATTTGAAACCTTTTAACTTTTCTCCAGCATCCTGTGCTTCTTTTATTCCTTGTTCGGATAAATCTATATCTACCCAACCTGTGAACCTGTTTTCGAGATTCCACTGAGATTGACCGTGTCTTAGTACAATTAAATACGACATATTTTTTATTTTAATTTTCTCTTATCTCCATTTTATAGAACAACCCATCGAAGGAATTTGTTCAAACGAGATTTCCTTATTCTCTATTAAATGCTCTATAGCTGATTCCATGTCTCTCGATGTTACAAGCGACTCGTCTTTCCAGTTATCATCTATTCTTCCCCTGTATCTTAACTTTCGTTTTTCATCGAATACATATATATCTGGTGTGCAGACCGCATCATATTGTTTCGCAACTTTTTGTGTCTCATCTATCAGGTAAGTAAAATTCATCGAATATTCTTTTGCAAAAAGTTTCATATTTTCAAATGAATCTTCCGGGTAAGCTTGTATATCATTCGGATTTATACCTATTAACCGAACTCCTTTACTAAAATACTTATTCTGAATTGCAACTAATCTATGTATTATTGCTTTTACATACGGGCAATGATTACACATAAAAATTATAACAAGTATTTTATCCCCTGCAAAATCATTTAAAGTGTATATCCTTTCGTCAATACATTTTAAATGAAAATCTATTATATCCGAATTAATTTCTCCGGGTTTGCTTTGTAAAAGCATAATATAAATTAAATTTCTTCGTCTTCGGGGTCAATCATTTCAGGATGGAAATCTTCGTAAATAAAACTTATATGTTTATTTTTCTCTACATCCTGATTAAAAATTTCTTCGGTAATAAACCTGTATTTTTCTTCGAGCAAATAATCGCTTTGAAAATGTACAATAATACCATACTTGTCTAAAAGGAAAATCAACTTTTTATATTCTTCTTTCAATTGCATATCGCTTACCTTTTTTATTTTGGGATATTCCGGACTACCAATTAAATGGAAGACATTAATGAGCTTCGAGTTTTTGTGTGTTTTTTCGAACTCTTTTACCTGTGTCATAAAATCACTATTGTCTTCGACTTCCTCGATGACTAAAGTTTCATCGGAGGTATCATCCATATTCATAAAATCATCTTCAATTAAATTTAAATCATCCGAATTTTTCTTTTTCCTTTTCATATTTTTTTTATCGTTGTCTTTTTTATGCTTTAACATTTTTAAAAATATATTTAAAACTTTTATTTCTTCTGATTCTTACAAAAATAAAAAGATTATTAAACAATTCAAGTTAATTTTAAAAATCACTTTATATAATAAAAATAGAAATAAATCAAGGGTGTTACAAATATCAGGCTGTCAAACCTGTCAAGTAAACCTCCATGCCCCGGAATTATTCCCGACGAATCTTTCACATCTGTATATCTTTTTAACAAAGATTCAAAATTATCTCCTACCTGGCTTACAATACCAATCAGCATTCCGAGAATAATACTATCCGTTAAATTCAAGAAATCACTTTTCAAATAATGAAATATAATCGATGAAATCAAAGTGAACAACAGCCCAATTACTGCTCCTTCGATTGTCTTTTTAGGACTTATAGATGTAAGCTTATGCTTCCCAATAAATTTCCCGCCAAAATATGCGAATGTATCACAAGCCCATATTAATATAAACAAATAAAATATGGTTAAAGTATTTTCCCCGAGTTCATTTAAAAGAATAAATGGAATTGTGATATAAATTACTCCGAACACAGATAGTATGGAATTCAAGGGATTTCTTTTTTTCTCCCTAAATACTTCTATAAAAATTGGAATAATTAAAAGCCCGATACTATAATAATACTTTTGTGAAAAAAGAATAAAAATAAATATAGATATTATTACCGTAACTATCTTCAAAGCAAAAATATTTTTATTCTCGAATATTTTTAAAAATTCCCATAAGCATAATGTCTGAATTATAATACATAAAATAAAAAAATATATTCCGCCCAGATAAATAGTAATCAAAACAAGCGGTATCCCGACTAAACCAACCAATATTCTTTTTATAGTATTTGACATTATGTTACCTGATTTTTCTTATTGTAAATTTTCACAATATAAATTAACAAAAATATAAATAACACCAGAGAAATCAACCCGATAATTCCAAACTGGATTAAATGCATCCCCGAAATATCCGGCTCTGTAAAACTTTCTTTCCCGAAAGCAAAAACAGAATATGCCGAAATAAAATTATTTATAAAATGACACGCTATTGCCGTGAAAATACTTTCACTATAAAATACTACAAACGTTAAATAATATCCGAGAACTACCAATGGAATCAAATTAAAAGGATGAAAATGAAAAAGAGCAAAAATCAAACCTGTCAATATTATTGCATTCCGTCTTAAAGAAATTCTTTCGAAATTCTTAAATACCAATCCGCGGAA
>JBAZEQ010000029.1:6189-14987 GCA_041653855.1 Ignavibacteria bacterium
AAATAGCCGGGGTAATCGCAATTACAAAAACAACAAAAATAAATTCTCCTGTGTTATTCGCACTCACAAGGCTCATAGTTGTCTGCTCCAGAGTATCGAATAAATCTTTTACCTGCTTTAGTATTTCCGTCCCGAATGGAATTGAAAAAATCAATTTATTCTGGAAATATAAAAACGCCTGTAGAAAAGGCTGTACGATAATCAATCCGAAAATGCTCAGGAAAAATATTGGCATATTTGGTTTTTTCAAATGAAAAGTTTCCTTGAAATTATTGCCCTGCATTATACTTAATATTAATACCGGAAAAAGTATAAACATAAATTGGGAAAAAGATAGAATTAATCTCGTCTTTGAAAGATTTTCGGGAATCGTTTTTAAATCAATCCCTACAACCAATACTGTTAGCAAACCACCAAAAACCTGGTATGTAATAAATGTTGTAATTAAAATTATTACAATAAAAATTGCAGGGTGTAAATTTTCAAGCGGAGCTTTTTTTGTTTCTTTATTGTTTAAATTATTTTCCAAGTAATATCAGTTTTATACAATATTGCAAAATATATTCATTATTTAAATAACAATATATAGTTCTATACATAATAACTACAAAAGTCCGAGGTTATAAGTTAAATATATCTATAATAATTTTTTTATTATATTAAATAATACTTTTGTGGTTTGATTTTGTTTCCAAAAACTCGATTGGTGGATTCTTATAGAATACAATTAAACAAGATAAATTCACTTTCTTTTAGCCTATCATTTTTACAACATTAGACAATAATGTTATTATATTTCCAAATAAACGTAAGACATTAAACATTTGATAAATCATATATATATGCTACGATATTGTAAATATATAAAAAAAAAAATGACTTGCTTATATTATAAGATAAATTTACCTTATATCTGTTTACGATATACTGCATAAGCAGAAAGTATCCTGACACTATTTGCATACTTATAATTAAGAATATTCTTTTTAATTCAATTCAAAGTAAGTATTATAAGAGGGGGTAATTTCGATGTCGAGAGCTCCATAAAAAGTTATTTACATATCATAATCTATGCGTTGAGATTTTATTGAATTATAATTCAAAACTTCACAACAGCAAAAAATATTCAAAACAAGTATTTTTGGGATTTGACTTTTCTTTAATAAGAAAAGGGATTAGAAGATATTCTACTTAATTCCTAGCCGGAAACAGGAAGTATTTTACTTCCCGTTAAAAAGTTGAATATACATCCTAATCCCAAAAATTGTAAAAAGTAATAAAAATCAATAAAATGAAAAAAAACTTTTTTCTAAAGAGCATTATAGTAATAATACTACTATTTATAAACTCCATTATTGGGTATTCACAATCTACATGGTATAGAACCTGGGGTATATTTGGAAACAATGAAACCGGAAAAAGGGTAGTCCAGACATTTGATGGCGGCTATGCAGTGCTTACGCAGGTTTCAAAATTCAATGTATCAGGAACTCATTATAATTTATTAAAATATGACAATGCTGGTAACTTTCTCTGGTCAAATCTAATTGCCGATTCTATCTATAAAACCCTCTGGGATATGCAACAGACCAAAGACAGCGGTTTCATATTTGCAGGATGGTGTACGTATGTATACGGAGCTTTGCTTATAAAAACGGATAAATACGGTAATCTGAAATGGCAAAAACATTACCCGAATCTAAATTTTAACACGCAATTTTTTGCTGTTAAACAAACATTAGATAGCGGATATATAGCTTGCGGAAGTTACCTTGATTATGTAAATCCATCTAATAAAGGAATAGTAATCAAGGTTGATTCGCTTGGCTACGTGCAGTGGGAAAAGCAATATTTGGATTCTTTATTTAATGGATTTGGCGATATTTTTCAAGCATCTGATAAAAAATACTATATTACAAGTGCTACTTTCAATATAGATACAAGCATTTACGCCGTATTTAAAAAAATTGATTCAGCAGGTAATGTAATATGGAATAATTTTTATTGTCATAATAATGGTTCGTGTCAGAATATAACGCAACTAAAAGATGGCTCGCTAATTTTAAGTGGTCCTGATGAAAATTTCCAACCATTAATTGCTAAATTTGATACTCTTGGAAATACTAAATGGGTGAAAAATTATACCTCTCCACCATTTTATTATTATTATATGTGTAAGGATATATTTGACAACATTGTAATTACAGGTGGAAGAGATTTTGCAAATACTTCAACAATTAGTAATTGGAAATTGGATACAGGTGGAACTATACTTAAAGTAAAAAACGTGTCTTCCTCAAATTATTATTCAGTTGGTTCCTATTGTATTAAACCTACATACGATACAGGATTTGTAATAGTTGGTGATGCAGCTCTGAAGGATTCGTTTACAAATCCCCGTCCGGATTGCTTAATAATAAAAACAGATTCTGCCTTTAATTCACCCATAATAACAAAAATTGTAAATATATCCAATACTTTCGCCAATGAATTTAAAGTTTATCAAAATTATCCTAATCCGTTTAACCCAAAAACGGTTTTAAAATTCCATTTACCCAATAATGGATATGTAGAGATTAGTATTTATGATGTTCTCGGAAAAAAAGTTTTTTCAAATAAGGAGTATTGTATGTCAGGATTAAATGAAAGATGTCTTGATTTTGGTTGGTTAAATTTAAGTTCAGGTGTGTATTTCATAAAAATTCATCCCGATAAATCGGAATTTAAATTACTAAAAGTAATTTATTTGAAATAAAACTTTTTAAAATTTAAAACTTAAAAATATGAATAACTTAAAAAAGATATCCATAGCCTTATTTATACTATTACTTTCATCATCATTTATTCATTCACAAGATATTGATAGAGGTGAATTTATGATAGTTAATCAAACAAATTCTATCCCTATAACAGTAAAGATTTATCCTGTAGGTGCTATATTTAATGGTGATGACCAATATACCGTTATTGCAGCTAATAAAATCAATCCTCAAAATAATTACTATATTTTCGGAAAAGAAATTGCAATATCGTATGACCAAAATGGAAACGATTGGTATAAAAGGGCAAATTTCGATAAATCACAAGATTATCTCTATTGCGATTTATCTATCGGTTACGGCAGGTACAGAATAGATTTTTACGAAGGAACAACAAAAACGAATTCTTGCGATGTAGATTTTTCAGATGCAAATTTTACCGGACAGGATGTTACAGGTTACATTCAGCATTTAAGAATCGATTATTTTTCTTCATCTGAAATTACATTTCAATTTATAAATCCATATTCGGAAAATGTTAATATTGCGGCTGTTAATTATTATATAAAGGTGTGGGAACAGGTTGGCACAGAAAATTCCGCTTTAACTCCAAGCAAAGGCAACTTCACGGATTCACAGGACCCCGCATCGCAATATCACTCTTTCCCGCTCGACGCTACATCATTTGGACATTTTGCACACGCTACACCGGAAACGGTGAATTTGAATTTAAATGTATCATATTACGATGCAAACATAATAACCAATAAAACATTTCATTTTGACAATTGCATATTTGAAGTAGACGATGGAAAAACATTTACTATTAACAACAACAGTAACTCTTTTTTTCCAATTGTTATTTCAGGTTCTAATGGTAAATTTATTTCTGGTACAGGTTCTGTTTTTGAAATTTTAGGGTATGATTTAGGAATCAAGATTGAAAATAACGCAACTGTAGATATTGATGGAACTATTTTTCAGCCCTCAAACATAAATACTATATGGTGGGGATTAGAATTAGATGCTCCCGGTACTACAAGTATCAAAAACTGTGAATTTAATAATTTCGAAACCGGTATATATACAAATGCTAATGGAATAAATCATCTTATAATTTCTGATAATATATTTAATTTTCGAACCGGGGAAGCAATAGTTGGAATAAAAGTTGAACAAACATCGTACGTAGTTATTCAAAATAACACGTTCATATTTCCTACTACAAATATTGACGATAATAATACCGGTATCCGAATAATTAATAATGCAAATTCTGAGAACGACAATAATCAACTTGGGCCAAACAATCCAATAATTAGTGTGGTAAATAATACATTTAGTGAAGGAATGTTTCATATTGTTGCGGTTGGATTGTCTGATAACTTGATAAATGTATATGTTGCGGATAATCATCACACAAATGGATTACGTAATATGGCTTTTGGGAGTGCTTCAGGTCAAATAAAAAACAATGACATTAATAGCTCAGTTGAACTCTCTGAATATAATTCATATTGCATATATGTTGAGGGTGGCAATCCTAATTTTTTAAATAATACTATTAATAGTTATAATAATAATCTTAAATTTTCAGATTATTCAAATCCAAGTTTAGGACCAATAACAAATTCTGAAAATCAATTTTTGTGGGTAGCAGGAAGAAATATACTTCATTCTACAAATTATTATAATATATATTCTCCAAACATCTACACCCCCGGATATTTTAATACTGATTACGGACAAAATTGGTTTATGCTTAATAATAATTCTCAATATTTCTTTGGAGCATATTTAAATACACCAAGTTCTGATTATTATTCAAGTAATAATTGTTGGTATATAAATAGTGGAATTGTTGACCCAACGAACTATGTATGGTTGATAAATACCGCTACCCCACCCGTTTCAATGACTATTCACCCTGAATCTCAACCTCCTTATAGTGGTTGTTATTCTTGGGACTATCAAATAATCGATAGAATAATAACTGATAGAGGTAACGGTATATATGATACTATTCTTGTTACACAAGCTAATAATAATCCACCATCATCTGAAGATGTTGCTCTTTATGGTACCGGAGTGAAAAATCAGAAATTAAAGAACTATTCTTCTGCAATTATTAATTTTAAAAATTTAGTAAACACATATCCTAATAGTAAATATCTCGAAAAAACAATATTCAATCTATATGAATGTTATGTTTCCTCCGATACAAACCACAATCAAGGTTGGAGAAATACTATATTTGGAGATATAAAAAGTTTTCTTGAAAGTAAAATTCAGCAATATGAAAATAACGAAGCATTTGTAAATATTGCATTCGATTTTCTTTTAAAATGTAAAATAAAAATAAAAAATTACGAGCTTGCTATGGATGGTTATGAATTCATAGCCGAGAATAGCCCGTCTGCAACAGAAAGACTAATGGCAAGTATAAATTATATCGACGTTGAAGGATTGCTTCAGGGTAGCGGAGGCGGGCAAAAAGATAATATTAATAATTCTGATAAACTGACCTCGAACCAGATCGGGAAGCCGATAAAAGATATTCTTCTTGCTTCTTACAAAAAAAACAGAGAATCGAAAATTAAACGTGAAAAATTTGAATTACAAAACTCAAATGACGCTGTTAGAACTAAAGCTGAACAGAATAAAAGAAGTAAACAGGATAAAGTTTTTGAAAACAGGGCACTTGAAAACATAAGTGTTTCGGGTAGTTTAACTAAAAAAGAAAGAAGAGAAAGGATTCAAAAAGATTTTATGTTACTTTCTTCGGGTAATGTATCATCCGATAATTTTGTAAAAACTAATAACATAACTGCGCTCAAATATGAATTATCGCAAAATTACCCTAATCCGTTTAATCCTATTACAAATATTAAATATCAAATCCAAAAAACAGGATTGGTAACATTAAGAATATATGACATTACAGGTCGGGAAATTAAAACACTTGTAAATGAAATCAAAAATCCCGGAAATTTTATAGTAACATTTAACGGTTCTGAATTTGCAAGTGGAGTTTATTTCTACAGGATTCAATCGGGCGATTTCGTTCAGGTGAAAAAAATGTTATTAATTAAATAGTACAACGGATTACGCTAATTTTTAGAAACTTAAGTATATAAAATAAATCCCGTTTCTATTAGTTTTTTAAACGGGATTTTTTATACGTTCATCATTTAACATATAAAATTCAATATTGACAATTAAATGTAAATCCATATATTGTTATAGTACAATATTTGCTCTTTAAAATATAACTTTCGTGTTTATACTTGTATCGAAAGTAAACAAGAGTCTTTTTAGACTTTTTTATATTAGAATTTGTTGAGTGTTTAGATGTTCATATTTAGTATTAACAAATGTTTTTCCTTTGTTTTTCTGATAACTTTCTGTTATATGTTGCTTTTTAGTTCAATTTCATTGCTCTGGAAAAAAACATAAAATGTTGATAAATTAAATAATAAAATAATTCTCGGCAACGTGAGCAATGGAAGCAACGATTCTAAAAACATCAAATTAGTAACTTATTTTTTTGATTCCATATTTTCAAAGCATCTGTAAAAATCTGCAATATCTGCGTTATCAGCGTTCTCTATTCTTTCTTTTAAAATTGATATTAAAACCGAATAAAGGTATTTTGTATATATGTCTGATAGTACTGATTTTTTTGTTGAGCAAAACAAGATTAATAAAAAAAAGAAATATTTTTATTTAATAAATATTATTCTTTTTTTATCTACATTTTTTACTACGACTTTAAGCGGAGTATTCTGGGCAAATCAAGACCCATATCAATTATATAACTTCCCTATAGGTCTGACTTATTCTATTTTACTGCTCTCGGTAATTAGTGCCCACGAATTCGGACACTACTTTGCCGCACGTATTCACAAAATAGATGTTACACTGCCTTTTTATATTCCGTTTCCGTTTTTATTCCTTAATCCTTTCGGAACGATGGGTGCGGTTATAAAAATGAAATCACGAGTGCAATCGAGAAAGTCTTTGTTCGATATCGGAATTGCAGGTCCTATTTCAGGATGGATAGTGGCTATGATATTTTTAATAATTGGATATCTTACATTACCACCCATATCATTTTTGTATTCAATTCATCCTGAATATCAAACGACAGGAATTCCTACTACGGGTTTTACATTCGGATATAATATTGTTTTTTATGTTTTCGAAAAAATCTTTGCCGGACCTAAAGTTTTTATTCCTCCTATGAATGAGATTTATCATTACCCGTTTCTTTGTGTAGGTTGGTTTGGTTTATTGATAACAGCTTTAAATATGATGCCAGTCGGACAGCTCGATGGTGGGCACATTTCTTATACAATGTTTGGAGAGAATCATAAAATAATTGCATATATCGTATTCGGTTTATTATTATTTTTCGGTCTTGCAGGTTTGCTTCCTTTAATCGGTTTGAATTATAATTTCGGCTCTACCAATTGGCTTGTCTGGGCAATATTAATATTTTTCGTAATAAAAATAAAACATCCTCCGATTGTATCCGACATAAATGAGCCTCTCGGAAAATTCAGAACTATTCTCGGATGGATTTCGTTTATAATATTTGTAATTTCATTTTGCCCGATTCCAATATTGGATTTATAATTTTAATTTTTTAATTCGAAGTGGATAATAAAAATAGGACAGCTTTCTTAGTAATTTTTTTGACGATATTTATTGACCTTCTGGGATTTGGCATCATTATTCCTTTACTTCCCGATTTTCTAAAAAATGTAGTTGAAGCAAAAGAGACAGTGATTGGACTCGTTGTAGGAATTTTTTCCTTAATGCAGTTTGTCTTTACACCAATCTGGGGTTCTATGTCGGATATTTACGGAAGGAAACCGATTCTAATAATGAGTTTAATCGGAAATGTATTTTCATATTTTCTTATGGCATTAGTTTTTTCGGGTATCTATCCGTCTATTACACTTTTAATTATCTCCAGGGCTTTAGCAGGAATTTTTTCTGCAAATCTTTCAGCGGCTCAATCTGTAGTTTCAGATATTACTACAAAAGAAAACCGTTCGAAGGGAATGGGTATAATCGGTGCGGCTTTCGGGCTTGGATTTGTTTTCGGTCCCGCACTTGGTGGTTTACTTTCTTTCAAATTCGGTTATGGTATGCCGCTTTTCCTTGCGACTTTTTTTTCATTTGTAGCGGCAGTATTATGTATTACAATTTTCAAAGAGACTTTAAGTCCTGATTTGATGAAAGAGAATAAAAAGAATTTTAAAGGTGTTACCGTAATTAATTTTAGAGGTGTTCACGATGTAATAACAAATAAAAAAGTCGGGATTTATGTAATTATATTTTTCTTTATCACGTTTTCTTTTGCAAATATTCACGCAACATTTTTACTTTTTGCAGAGCGGAAAGATGGTTTGAGTCTGAATCAGGAAGAAGTCGGATTTTTACTTTCTTTCATTGGGATTATTGGTGCAATTGTTCAGGGTACAATGATTAAATTTTTTAAAAATAAAATGGGCGAAGAGAAATCATTGATGTTTGGAAATATTCTGACTTGTATTGGATTAGCTTTAATTCCTTTTTCAGTTAATATACCGATAATGCTTATTGCTCTTACAATTCTCGCTTTTGGGAACGGACTGAATAATCCAATGGTACTCGGATTAATTTCTCAAAATGTAGGGCAAGATGAACAAGGTTCAGTACTTGGTGTTAACCAGGCACTCGGTTCACTTGCCAGATTTCTCGGACCTGTTTGGGGCGGATTTGTATATCAAAGTCTTGGATTCCAATCTCCTTTTATATCAGGAGCTTTTTTTATGGTACTGATTACAATTTTCAGCATTAAATACCTGAAACCACAAAGAGTTTAAGTTCTTAAATTATAAATTTTGATTTATATATTTAAATTAAACCGATTACTCCCAGCATTCTTCCCGACTTATCTTTATCTCTTCTGTATGAATGGAATAAATCTTTTTCTTTATATGTGCAGAAATCAGACACTTCGATATTTTCTTCCCTGACACCAATATT
>JBAZEQ010000030.1:0-14630 GCA_041653855.1 Ignavibacteria bacterium
TAGCTCTCTTTCGTAAGAAGGATTTAATTTAATTACTTTTTCCCAATCGTTTTTTGCTTCGATAAGTTTATTCTGCAAATAGTAATATGCCGCCCCGCGGTTATAATATGCACCCGCATAATTTGGTTTTAACTCTATTGCTCTTGTATAATCAAAAATCGCTTCATTGTCTTTCGAAAAATGATAATAAATATTTCCTCTGTTATTATATGCCTCTGCAAAATCATGCTTGCTTTCAATTGCCCTATTGCATTGAATAAGGGCATCATCATATTGTTCCAATTTTCTGTAAGCATTTCCGCAATTATTATACGCCTCAGCAAAATCGGGTTTATATTCTGTAGACCTTTTAAAATCATTTATAGCCTCGCTGTATAAACTCAGTTTCAATCTCGCATATCCTCTGCGATTATACAGGGATGCCACATCGGAATTTGATTTCCCTTCGGTAAGCTTAAAGTACTCTATTGCTTCCGTGTAACTCTGGATAGCAGTTACAAAACTGCCCGTTTCAAGGTAGCAATTTCCCTTTATTTCGTAAAAAATATAATTTTTGGGAAATTGAGCAATCAGTTGATTACAATATTTTATCGCCTCAAAATAGTTTTTTTGCTCCAGCTCCCGTATAATACCGTCAATAAGATTTTGCATAATAAAATATAGTAACGTTAATTATAAATTTAATTTTTTATTTCGTAATAAAAAACTTAAAAAGAAAGACTTCTTTATATTGACTTTAACGTTATATTTATAAAATTTAAGTTGTCAGACTACAAAGGTTTTATAATTTTTTAGAATATAAAATTCTCTCGAGCAATTGGTGTATTTAAAGCAAAACTTTTGTAATTTTTATCTTTGAATATTGTGTCCGATAAAAAATTAATATTATCTTTAGCAATACCGGCGGTTTTGCAGACTGTTGTAAGGTCGCTTTTTACTATTGTGGATGCGTTCTGGGTCGGGAAAATGGGTAGCTCTGAACTCGCGGTTATAACTTTTGCTACATTTTTAGTCTGGGGAATCCTTGCACTCGGAGAAGTGATAGCTACGGGTACGAACTCTTTAATCGCACAAACAACAGGTGCAAAAAATCATATACTCTCAAAAGATATTGCATCTCTAAACATCGTAAATACTCTTTTTCATACTGTCTCGATTTCTATTATTTTAATTCCGCTTTTGCCTGTGTTTTATTTTATTACAAATCTGAATCCTGTACAGGCGAAACTTTCGAGTGAATATCTTGTTACGCTTTTAATCGGCTTTCCCTGCATCACATTACTTTCAACAGTGAGCGCAATTTTCAGGGGATACGGAGATACGAAAACACCTTTCTATCTTTTAGTATTTGCAATCGTATTGAATGTTTTTCTCGCTCCTCTTTTTATTTTTGGAATTAACGGTTTCCTTGCTTTCGGTTTATCAGGTGCGGCAGCATCATCTTTAATATCGTACTTTATTGCATTTGTCATTGGGTATCGTATACTCAGAAAAAGAGATTTAATAAGCAGGATTAATCATTATAAATTCGATTTTAAAATTCTAAAAGAAACCCTTCGAATCGGTGTGCCGGTATCACTTAATGGTATTGCCTTTTCGCTGATTTATATCTTCGTGTCGAGGTTCGTTGCAGATTATGGGACAGTCGGATTTGCTTCGCTTGGAATAGGACATCGTTCGGAATCTCTTGCTTTTCAGACTACGGTTGGTTTTTCTCTTGCTTCGACCATCCTTGTCGGGCAAAGTGTTGGTGCAGGTAATATTCGCAGGGCAGAAAGACTCGCTTGGAAAATATTCGGTGTGGCTTCGGTGGTTATTATTTTATATTCCATTGGACTTTTTGTTTTCAGTTCACAAATTGCGAGATTTTTCACAAACGATATAGAAGTAATAGAAGCCGCATCCATATATAATAAAATCGCCGCAGTTGTACAAATCTTCTCCGCCGCTGAAGTTATATTCGGCGGTGCATTCGCCGGAGCAGGAGACACTCTGCCGACAGCCGTCATCGGTTTTCCTTTTAATTTTTTGAGAATACCTCTTGTCGCAATAATGTCTTCACTCTGGGGCTTAAACGGAATCTGGTTCGCAATCTGCATAACCGTGGTTTTAAAAGGAATAATAATTACTATCTGGTTCAACACAGGCAGATGGAAAAAGAGAAAGGTGATTGTTGAAAGTTTAATGTATAAAGCAGAAGGTGTTTTGCATAAATCAGAAAGCGAAATGTAGAAAAAGAAAGTAGAAAGTATAAAGTTAAAAAGTTGAAATAAAAAGATGAAAAAAAAGGTCGGGAAATTTTTCCCAACCTTAAACTTTTTACTCTTTACCTTCTACCTTCTACTTTATACTGTTCTTACCTGCTCTTACTGCTCTGTCGGTTCATCAACTTCACACACTACCTTCAGGTCCTTTTGTGGAGTTTCGGGGTCATTTGAAAATATGGAAATTGTTTTTTCCTGATGCCCGCTTCTGCCCTGTGTATTAAAAGTTATTTTTATTTCACCACTTTCGTTTTTCTTGTATTCGGTTTTTTCACCGACTGTTGCACCCGTGCAACCGCAGGAAGTCTGAACTCTTTCGACTTTTAATACAGCATTTCCTTTATTTGTAAATTTGAAATTATATTGCAATTCCGGTCCGCGTGGAACATGCCCGAAATCATGCACTTCTTCTTTAAATACAATTTTCGGTGACCTGAGCGACGCCGTAAGTTTCGAATTCGTAAAAACCACGAACAACATCGAAAAGATGATAACCATTCCGACAATAAAAAATCCTGTCTTAGCCGTTTTTGTTTGAAAAAAATTTTTCATTTATATTTCTCCTTTTATAATTTGTTTTTCTTTTATCTCTTCCGGTTCAATACCCTTTTTATCGCAAAACATATATACAACCGCTATTCCTATTAACATAAAAATATCTTCAATAATTCTAATTATCAACTCATCTTTTGATGCTTTTTCCTGTATTAACGACGAAAAACCGCATCCGCAATCGATATTCAATCCACGGGCATAAGCTATTGTCAGGGCAATTATAAAAATAACCAAAGAAATTCCTATTATAGCGGAACTGCCCTTTTTATATATTCCTAATATCAAAAATAATCCCGAAAACAATTCAATGTAAGGTAAAATTATTGCCATAATATTGATTATCCAAAAAGGCAGCATATCATAATTTTTGATTGCTTTTGCAAATTCTTCGGGATTAATCAGCTTGTTGTATGCCACATAAATAAACATACCACCGATTATCAATCTTAATATAAACTGTAAATATTTATTGGATAAAAAATCTCTCATACAATTAATTTTTATTTTTCCACCGGGTAACCGGCATTTTCCCACACCTTATAACCTTCGGAGTAAATATTGACACTCGTGAAACCAAGTTTCGCTATATCGTACGCAAGGTCTATACTCATTTCACAATCCCCTCCAAGGCAGTAGCAAACTATAATCCCGTGTTTATTGTAACCTTTCATCATTTCAGCTCTTTCTTCTTTCGTTTTCTTGTGAAATTCTTCGTAAGGAATATTGATTGCTCCCTTTATACGTCCTGTACTATAATCCTGTGGCAACCTTCCGTCTATAAATAGAGCTTTCCTGTCGAAAAGTTGTTTCGCTAAATTCAACTTAATATTTTGCGGCTCGACAAATCCCTGCTTATTCAGATTCGGGTTTTGCATTAACGAGGTGTTGTTTTGAGTTGTATCGTATGGGTCATTTACAAAATTCACTTTTAGGGTATCGCTTTTTTCTTTGATATCTTTTATTTCCATCACAAGTGGAACACCCTTCGGATTAATCGCATTAACCACAAACCCGACTATTATGCTTAATATCAGTATTATTAATATTTGCTTTAGTATTTTTACCATATTTTAAGTTAAATAAAAACGGTGTTTTTAAAAATTCAAAAAAAGATACACATTATTAAACCCTGTTAAAACAGCGTATTGCCTTCTGTGTCCCCTTTCTTCTTTATTATACCAAGATGTTTATATGCAAGCGGGGTGGCTTCCCTGCCTTTTGGGGTTCGGCGAATAAAACCTTCGATTAATAAAAACGGCTCATAAACATCCTCAACTGTTCCCGGGTCTTCGCTGATAGATGCCGCTATTGTAGAAAGCCCAACCGGACCGCCATTATGCTTAATAATGATTGTTTCAAGAATCTTTTTATCGATTTTATCGAGTCCGAATTCATCCACATCGAGCGATGCAAGAGCAAAATCGGCAATTTCTTTATCGATTGTCCCGTCCCCTTTTACAATTGCAAAATCTCTTGTTCTTCTTAATAAACGATTTGCAATTCGCGGAGTTGCACGGCTGCGTTTTGCAATTTCTTTTGCCCCGTCATCGAATATTTTTATTTTCATAATTCTTGCAGAGCGTTTTACGATATCAACAAGATTATCCGAAGTGTAATAATCGAGATGACAGGTTATTCCAAACCTATCGAGCATTGGGGAAGAAATCAAACCCTGCCTTGTAGTTGCACCAATCAGCGTGAACCTGTCAAGTTTAATGGGGATGCTCCTTGCCGCGGGTCCGGAGTCTATCATAATATCGAGCTTGTACTCTTCCATAGCCGAATACAAAAACTCTTCCACGACTTTCGGAATTCTGTGAATCTCATCTATAAAAAGAATCTGACCGTCTTTTAGCTTGGTTAGCATTCCCGCAAGGTCTCCGGGTTTTTCTATAATCGGACCTGAGGTTGTAATGATTTCAGCTTTCAATTCATTTGCAATAATATGTGCAAGGGTTGTTTTGCCAAGTCCGGGAGGACCCGTAAACAGTACGTGGTCGAGAGATTCTTTTAGTTTTTTCGAGCTTTCGATAAAAACTTTTAAGTTCGCTTTAACCTTATCCTGACCTACAAATTCCTTAAAATCCTTCGGACGAATCAAAGATGTAAAATCTTTTTCGTCTTCAGGTAAAATGTCGGGTGTATTTACACTTTTTCGTTTTGTCATAATTCACCTAAGATATAAAAATATTTTTGCGGTAAAAAGTTAAAAATATTTGTCAAAATATACTCGTTTTTCGGTCTGGTGGAAACACCTATTCGTAAAAATATTATGTGGAGTTATTATTTTGAGAAAGAAGGGTCAATGTCTCTTACTATAAGATTATTTATCTTATTTAAATTATATACTTTATTCTCTCTCTCTTCAATATTTCTTATAAATAAGTAATCTTTCGTTTGCCCAATATAAAAATTATTAGAATCAGTATTTATATGTTTTCCTTCGTAATCAAAATTTACAACTTGTAATGTTTTCTTGTTTTTTAAGCTTGCTACTCTGTAAGTTATTTTAATTGACGAAAAAATAAACATTACTAATATTACAAATATTAATATGTATAAAGATAATTGAACAAAGTTTAATCCAATTTTTATTTTCAAATATCTATATAAACAAATAAAGACAGAAAATCCCCAAAAGAAAAACAAAACACTAAAGCAAATATGATAGTATCCACCACTTACATTAATATAATTGTCGATTAGATAATATTCGAAATCAGAAAATGCCGAAAGTGATAATAATTTGTATAGTAATATTATTATGAAATAAGAAATGATAACAACATAAATAGCTAATGCTTTATGAAATTTATTTCCGAAATATTTATATTCCCCATCGCTTGTTTTTACATCAACTATTTTATTCCAAATATTTATTAATTTTTTAATGTATTTCTTTTTGCAAAATTTCAAATCTAAAACAAAAAATAAAAAAGCTATAACGAATAAATTTATACTAATATCATTATATATCGTGAAAACTTTTATATTTAAAATATTCAAAATTATATTAATTGGAGTTATTATATATGATGGTATAAAATATAATAGTAATTCGTAAGACGAATTATAATTATAAACTCCAATATTGAAGTTTTGAAAAAAAACATAAATTTGGAAAAAACTTAAAAAAATTATTAGTGCAAATAATAAAGTTGTATTTTTAAGAATGTTATTAAAAGAAATGTTTTTTGATGAATTGCTTGAAGTTTTCATTTCACATTGACTTATATTTGCTTTATAAAAATCAAATTTTTTATTTATTATTATATAAAACTTTATTAAAAATAATGTTAATTTTACATACAAACAAAACAAATAATAATATGGAAAACAAAGATAACACGGTAAACAAGGTTGATATCGTTTTTATGATGAGAAAAATCGGGATTCTTGGAATTGCAATCCTGCTTGGAATTATAATTGTGTATGGTATGGGACTGATAGTCCCGGGAAGTTACATCAACGAAGAGCTCGCCATATTCAACTTAATCTCACTCATTGTTTGTGGGATTTTTTGCGTTCCGTCTTTTTATGTAAAAAAGTTTTTTCTTAGTACCCTCAACGAAAAGAACTTCTTGAAGGTATATTTTAATGCTCATTTAATTCCTTTTGCAATGTGTGATTTGGGCGGATTATTTTGTGTTGTTACAAATCTCTTTGTAAATCAGAATACTATTTACGCAACATCGGGTTTTATACTTGCGGTGCTTTTTATGATAATAAACTTCCCGCGAAGCGACGACTATATCAAGTTGAAAGTATAAAGTGGAAAGTATAAGGCAAAAAAATAATTATATGCTCTTCACTTTTAACTTTACACTTTCTACCTTCAACTGCTCTTAAAACGGGGTTTGAAAATCATCCACTTCGGGTGGAATGAAATCTCCTACTTCGTTCCCGTGGTTTGTTTCACCTGCCTTTTCGATTTTCCAGACACGCAGGGAATTAAAATAAGTCGTTTCACCTTTCGGATTCGTCCACGGTCTTCCGGTTAAATCAAAATGCACTTCGACTATATCACCCTTACTAAACTGGTCAATCAATACACAATTATCCTGCGCCAAATCGAATTTTATATATTGAGGATACTTTGGATTATCCGAATATTCCACAATGAATTCTCGTTTTTGAAAAGTCCCCGTAACCTGTTTGGTTGGAAATATTTCGTTAAGCTTGCCTTTTATATTCATTTATTTTTTTAATTTATTAAAAATAATCTTTATATATTTAAATAATAAGGTCATAAACTATATCAATAATCAAACCTTCTTGAAACTCTCATTGCTTCTTTAAGTTCCATATGGTATTCCTGTTTCGAGATATGTACAGCTCCAAACGACTTAAAAACAGGAGTCATCATTTGTATATCGAATAGTCTAAAGTTATTTTCCTTTAGCAAATCATAAAGTTTTACAACACATGCTTTCGATGCATTCGGTTCGATGCGGAACATCGATTCACCAAAAAATGCACCTCGTAATGCTACTCCGTATAAGCCGCCGGCAAGTTTTCCGTCTTTCCACGCTTCTACGCTATGTGCGTAACCCTGTTTATGTAGTTCCGAATAAACATCAATAATAATTTTGTTTATCCACGTTTCGTCCCGTTCCGAACATTTTTTTATCACCTCTTGAAATGCCTTATCTATTTTTATTTCATAAACATTTTTCTTCAAAACCTGTTTTAATGAACGGGCTATTTTCAAATTATCATCGGGATTTTTTATATGCAAAATTGCCCTTGGGTCGGCTTCGTACCATTCAATTGTGTTCTTCGAATCACCCATTGGAAAAAATCCGTTTGCATATCCATTTAGGACTTCTACAGGCGAAAGAGAATATATTTTATCGGGAATATTTTGCATATTATTATTGTTGTTAAGATATAAATAAATTAATTTGCAATAAATCCAAATTTATGAAAATATTCATTTTCCTCCTTTCGGTATTACTATTCTATTACAACCTTTACTCACAGGATACTATGGGTGTTAGCTTTATTTCAAAAACTAATTTGATGAAAACCGATTCTTTTCTTGCTTCAAAGAATTTACAGGGAAGATTAAGCGGAAGCAAAGGTTACTATAAAGCCGCAGATTTTATGGCAGAGGAATTTTCTAAACTCGGATTAAAACCACTCGGCAATAAAAATTATTTTCAGAATTTAAAAATCGAATACAACGAAATAATAGCTCCCTGCAAATTCAATCTTATAGAAAACGGCAAAATGCAAAAAGAATATAAACTTGGAAAAGACTTTGTCTGCCGGGGATTTACGGGGTCGGGAAAATTTACCGCTCCGGTGGTTTTTTGCGGATATGGGTTTTCCGAAAGCGGATATAATGACTACGAAAATTTAGATGTGAAAGGAAAAATCGTTTTGATGTTTAAACAGGTTCCGGGATGGAAAATTAATGATCACGAATGGAATGCTTCATTAAGATATAGGGAAAGCATTGCCTTTGAAAATGGTGCTTTAGCAATTTTATTCGTATCAAAACCAAACGATGCAAACCCACAAAAGCCAATCGGTAGCACACTGGACGGTGATGGAAATTATATAGAAAATTTTCCGATGCTACAAATCGATATAGACATCGCAAATGAATTGTTTAAAAATTCCCCTTACGCTTTAAAGGAACTGCAAACCAAAATTGACTCCCTCAAACAGCCAAAATCATTCGATTTAAATATAGATGCAGAACTCGATATAAACGCAATATACGAAAAAGAAAGAAACACTATGAATGTCGTCGGAATGCTGGAAGGCGAAGAAGATGATTATATTATTGTAGGTGCGCATCTCGACCACGTTGGCTCGCAAGCAGGTGAAATTTATTTTCCGGGTGCTAACGACAATGCCTCCGGCTCTTCTGCCGTTCTGGAAATAGCAAGAACTTTTATAAACAGCAAAATTAAACCAAAACGTACGATAGTTTTTGTTCTTTTTTCAAATGAAGAATCCGGGCTTAATGGAGCAACTTACTTTACTGAAAATCCATTAGTTCCATTGGATAAAATTACTGCAATGCTGAATATGGATTGCATTGGATTCGGTGATAGCATTCGCATAGGAAACGGGAAAAGTGCACCCAAACTCTGGGAAATCACAAGAGAACTGGATTCCCTCTATATAAAACAAATGATATTAAACACCTGGAATGGCGGCGGTGCTGACGCAACTCCGTTTCACCAAAAAGGTATTCCCTGCTTATATTTCGTAACAACTAACAGTTATGACCATTTACATTTACCTTCGGATTTACCCGAAACACTAAATCAAAACTTGTTCGAAAAAATTACACGGCTTGCTTATTTAACCACGCTAAATTTAGCAAATGGGGAGTATAAAAGAGAAACTGTGATTCCGTAAATTTTATTATATTATTTCTAAAGAACCCGTAAAGCAGATTTCAAGATATTAAAAACAAATATAATTATGGGTTCTAATTTATAATTTAGAATTTAATTAATCCTTGCAGTACTCTTCGAATGTTTTAATCAGTTTCCCGGTGTGAATATCGACCACTATACCTGTTAGTTTATTATCGTAAACACAACCCGTATCTATATTAATAAAATAGTTTTTATAATACAGACAATTATTATAGGGCGTGTGTCCGATGATTTGCAGTTTATCGAGCTTTTGAAGTGGGGTTGTTTTATTCCACAAAATTGTTTCCCTATCACCTCCCTCTACTATGCCCGCATGTGATATTATTGCTTTAGGAAAATCATATGTCAAGGGAAGATGTTTTAAATAATCATAATGCCCCGATGATTTCAGTACTTCAAAGTATTCAAGATAATCATTTATACCCGATTTATTTATATACGAGTTTGCCGTTTTCGAGCCGCCATTTTTGTAATGTGTAAAGATGCTGTTTTCACTCGGATGTTCAATTGCATCCATCAGCATATCTTCGTGATTGCCTTTCGTAAACTTAATATTATTATCAATGCAAAATTGAACAACACTCTTTGAAGATGGTCCGCGGTCAATTAAATCGCCCACTGTATATATTTCGTTTGTTTCGTTTATTAATTTTTTATATACCGCTTGAAGTGTTTTAATGCAACCGTGAATATCTCCAATTACCCCGATGTAATCTCCAATTACCATTTCTAAAATTTAACACTATTAATTTTCTAATGCAAGCTTAGAAAACGTAAACTATTTTTCTTTTAAAGCAGAAACATAGGCATCGTATGTATTTTTATCGAAACAAACTATAACAATTTTTTGTAATGATTTATCACTCTTAAGGAAATTGTTAATTTCACGTATAGCAATTTGGGATGCTCTATTAACGGGAAACCTGTAAACACCTGTGCTTATAGATGGAAATGAAATTGATTTAATATTATTTTTTACGGTGAGCGATAAAGAATTCCTGTAACAATTTGCGAGTTTTTCTTCTTCGCTGTATTTCCCTCCGTTCCAAACCGGACCAACTGTGTGTATAACATATTTGGCTTTTAAATTATACCCTTTTGTAATTTTTGCTTCACCTGTGGGACAGCCGTTTAAGGTCTTACATTCTTCGAGAAGTTCCCGCCCTGCTACACGGTGAATTGCGCCGTCAACTCCGCCACCACCAAGAAGACTTGTGTTTGCGGCGTTAACTATTGCTTCAGTTTCTTGTTTAGTTATATCGCCAATTATTACAGATATTCTTTTGTCCATAATTTAGAGAACAGAAAAAGAAAAACGAAAATGTAAAACTAAAATTATTATTAAATATTTTTAATACAAGTCTTAGAATCTTACGAATTTATATTGCAATATCTGTGATATTAATAACTCTCGTCCTTAGTCGGAAATTTTTCTTCTTTCACATCTTTAATATATCTTTTGAACGCATCCTTCATATCCGACGCAAGATTCATATACTTCCTGACAAAGCGTGGCTTAAACTCCTCTACCATTCCCAGCATATCGTGAGTTACCAATACCTGCCCGTCGCAGTATGGACCGGCACCAATCCCTATTGTTGGTATTTTGAGTGTTTTTGATACTTTCTTCCCGAGTGATGCGGGAATTTTTTCAAGTACTATAGAAAAACACCCGGCTTTCTCGAGTGCAATAGCATCATAAAAAATTTGTTGTGCTTCGTCTTTTTCGGTACCACGTGTTTTATAACTTCCGAATTTATTAATAGACTGTGGAGTTAAACCAAGATGTCCCATTACGGGAATCCCAATTTCAACGAGTCGCTGTATTGTTTCGGATAAATATTTTCCACCTTCCATTTTTATGGCATCGCAACCTGTTTCTTTCATAACCTTCCCGCAATTTTCTATTGCCTCGTTCACCCCAACCTGGTAACTCATAAAAGTCATATCCGCTACAACCATTGCACGTTCAACTGCTTTCTTTACGATTTTTGTATGATATATCATTTGTTCAAGCGTTACAGGCAACGTTGTTTCGTTACCCTGTATTATATTACTGAGAGAATCTCCGACCAGTATCAGCTCTATTCCTGCGGCATCTAAAAATTTTCCTGTCAGGTAATCATAAGCCGTTAGCATAGATATTTTTTCCCCTGTCTGCTTCATCATATAAAGCACTTTAGTGGTTATATGTCGGAATTCATCCTGTTTTATTGTTGATGGCATTTTTTTGTTTTTTTTTCTTTAAAATTAAATCAGAATAAGAATCTTTAATAAAATCGGTTCTTTTTATGTTAAATTGTTTCATCAATTTCTTCATTAATATTTTAGCTTCATCCAATGATTTATATATTATTTCGAACTCGAGAAAAATTCCAACACCTTGAATCCTATCAAGATGGATTCTTAGATTATTAACCGTAAATATTTCCCTCGTTTTATTTACAATAAGTTGAACTTTAAATAATTTTCGCAAAATTTTATCAAGTTCAAAAGGGTTTTTGGTATCAGATAAAAAATATTTCGAAACTCTTTTATTCATATTGTCTTTTCTGTCGTAGTATATAAGCCGTCCGTATTCATTGTTGATGATTCTCAGCTTTAATCTTTTTCCTCCGACTTTGTAATAATAAATATCTTTTTGTCTTTCGAGGAAATGATGTTTATCTTTAAATCGGTGTATATACTTTTCGGCATTCCATTTTGCAACATCATAATTGCTTAGCTTTACTTTTAATTCGAAGTTTTTTCTCATCGCTAATCTAAAATTATTCCTCTCTCGCTTGAATCTATAAAATTAATTATTTCTTTTATCTCTTCCGTCAAATTCTTTTCTTTTTTTAATTTTGCTATTGCCGTACTTACATTTAATCCCGATTTGTAAATTATGTTATAAGCATAATCAATTCTGTTAATCTGTTTATTTGTAAAACCTCTCCTCCTTAGACCAATTAAATTCAATCCTTCATATTTCAAAGGAAGATTTCCTGCCGTTATATATGGCGGTATATCTTTTACAACTTTTGAGTGTGTAGAAACAATGGTTTGTTTTCCAATTCGAGTAAATTGATGCACACCGGAAATACCGCCTATTATAGCCCAGTCTCCTATCTGTACATGCCCGCCAAGGTTTACACTGTTTGCAAGAATTACATTATCACCAAGAATGCAATCGTGTGCAACATGAGCATAAGCCATAATCAGACAGTATTTCCCTACAACGGTTTTGTTATTTGCCGAAGTTCCTCTGTTTAAAGTAGCATATTCTCGCACAATAGTCCCTTCACCGATTTCCAGCGTGGTAATTTCACCTTTGAATTTTAAATCTTGTGGAATGGTAGATATTACTGCCCCGTGGTGGAGTTTTACGTTTGAAGAAATTCTCGCACCATTATCAACAATTACATTCGAGGCAATTTCAACATTATCTCCTATTACAACATCGTCTTTTATTACAGTATATTCCCCAATTGTTACATTTTTTCCAATATGTGCTTTTTTGCTTACCGTATTCAATACTATTTATTTTATAAATTATTTGTACAAATATGAATTGTAAAACTAAATTATCTTCATCTTAATTTTTATAATGTGGTTTCTATAAATACATCTTCATCTTGATGACTTGATTTTGTAATCATTTCTGCAATTAAACCGAGCGAAAAAGACTGAAACCCTACAATGATTAACAAAATACCAACTAAAAATAAAGGTCTGTTGCTAATAGATTCATTACCGAAAAATTTTAAAATAGTAAGATAAAGCGTGATTGCAAAACCAAGAAACGAGAATAATATTCCAAGAGTGCCGAATAAATGCAGGGGCTTTTTTATAAATTTTGATGTAAATGCTACCGTCAACAAGTCGAAGAAACCATTAAGAAACCTGTTTGCACCAAACTTTGTAACACCAAACTTTCTCGGGTGATGTTTTACAACTTTTTCCGTAACCTTAAATCCCATCAAGTGTGCAAGGGCAGGGATATACCGATGCATTTCACCATAAACTTTAACTGATTTTATTACACTTTTTCTATATGCTTTCAAACCGCAATTAAAATCGTGTAACCGGACACCGGAAACTTTCGATGTAAAATAATTAAATATTTTAGAGGTGTGTTTTTTTATAAATGGGTCGTATCTTACCTTTTTCCATCCTGATACCAAATCATATCCCGATTTTAAAGTTTTTATTAATTCGGGAATTTCATTAGGGTCATCCTGTAAATCGGCATCCATCGTAATTACTATATCGCCTTTTGCCTCTTTGAAACCAACCGAAAGAGCTGTTGATTTCCCGTAGTTTCTGCGTAGTTTAATGCAATGGTATCTGCTGTTTCTCTTATTAATTTCCTTTATCTTTTCAAATGAACTGTCGGAACTCCCATCGTCTATAAATATAACCTCATAATTACATTTTAACAAATCGAAGACTTTTTTAAGCGATAACGATAGTTCCATTAAAGATTCTTCTTCGTTATATAATGGTATAACAACCGAGAGCATCTGTTCCGTAGGTATAATTTTCCTGAATTCCTGCAAATCAATTCCGGTATCTTCCGAAGTTTGCCTATCTTTATAAAACTCCTTGTTTCGTACTTGTCTCTTGTTAAAAAACCTTCTTTTAAACTTTTTGTTTCTTTCTTCACTGTTCGGCATTATAAAAAATTTTCTTTTACGCGGGATTTTCCCTTTAGATTTAAATAATATAATAATTTCATTAACTAACTAATATTACAAATAAAAATACCCTTAAGAAGGTAATTTTTGTTTTTTTAATCTCGTCCTAATCTTTTCCCATAGAAAAGGAATTGTAAATAATAACAATGGAATTATGTGAACCTTGTACCTCATTGTACCAAGCGGACCGGAAAAAAGGCACAGATATAAAATAAGTGAAAACAAAAATATTTTTAACACAGCATTTACTTTTTTAACGAAAATAAAATTTATCAACGAAATCATTAAAAAAATATTTACTATAAATACAACAAATAAATATACAATTATACCTGCAGGTTGTCTAAATATAAATTTAAGCACACCTGAATATCCATCTTTTATAAAAGTATAAAGAAGCCCGGAATTATTAGCTTCTTTAATACCGAGGAAATTATAAATATCAAACCTTCCCGGGTCTAAAAAAAAATTCATCATTCCTGCGACGTGAAATTTCATATATTCATATTTATGGCTCAAAACTATTTCGTATCCCATTCTATCTTCTTCCCTTATAAGATTCGAAAAATCTTTTATTGAATCCAGGTGTTTATTTACCTCGATAATCTTTTTTGTTCCCTCTTCTTCTCCGTAAACTTTTACAAACAAAAAAGCACCGTTATTTCCAAGCATAGCCATTTCTTTGATACTTGAATAATGAAAACTTCCCGTCGTATGATAATTATAAAAAG
>JBAZEQ010000031.1:0-472 GCA_041653855.1 Ignavibacteria bacterium
TTATAATGATGAATATAACCCTATGGAGTTATAATTAATTAAAAATTTGTTATATTTGTGGAAAATAAAAAAATGAAAATAATCGGTGTTATAACAGGGGATATCATTAAATCCGGAAATATAGATGTGGAGCAAAGAGGCAGTTTATTAACAGAATTGAAAAAAATTGGAAAAGAAATCCCAAAACAGTTGAATGAAAAATTTTCTTTTGAAATTATCAGAGGTGATAGTTTTCAAACACTAATAACAAAGCCTCATTTAGCATTAAAGATTGCTGTATTAATGCGTGCAGGCTTAAGAAGTAAAACTATTAAAAAAGAAAAATTAAGAAATGCATGGGATGCTCGAATCGCAATAGGAATTGGAACTGCTGATTTTATAAGGAAAAATATTAATGAATCTGATGGCGTAGCATTCCGTTATTCCGGACATTTGCTCGAATCTATGAAAAAAACAGATGAAAAAATTTCTA
>JBAZEQ010000031.1:482-14551 GCA_041653855.1 Ignavibacteria bacterium
ATTTCTATAAAAACACCGTGGAACGAAATTAATGAAGAACTGGAAGTTGAATGTAAACTTGCAGATGCATTAATCTCCAAATGGACTTATAATCAGAGCGAAGCAATTTATTTATATTGGTTAGGAACAAAAACGCAAAGTGAGTTGGCTGAACAATTAAATCTATCTCAAACAGCATTGCAAAAACGAATTAATTATTATGGAAAATTTAACAGTATTGAATTTTTCAATAAAAGATTTCAAAATATAATTAATAATAAATATGGAAATCATAAATTATGATATTCTTTTACGTTTATTAACCGCTCATTTTTTGGGTGATTTTTTTCTCCAAACAAAAAGTTGGGTCGAAGATAAAAATAAAAAAAAGATTAAATCTTTTTATTTATATTCTCATTGCGTTATACATGGTTTACTTGTCTATTTATTATTATTTGACTTTGCAAATATTTGGGTACCGGCTATAATAATTATTAGTCATTTAATTTTAGATATATTAAAAATTTATTTGCAAAAAGATGATAGTTTTGGACTAATTGTGGATCAATTTATGCATTTTATAGTAATTTTAGTTATATGGATTATTGCATCAAATCAATTTAATCAAATTTATAATCTGATTGAAAATTTTACACTTGATAAAAGATTATGGTTAATTCTTTCTTCATATCTGTTTATTACAAGACCTGCATCAATTATTATAATCAAGTTTATGGAAAAGTGGAAAAATGAAAATTTTAATAAAAATAGTCTTAAAGATGCCGGAGAATGGATTGGATATTTTGAAAGATTTTTAACTTTAACTTTTATTTTATTAGGACAATTCGGGGTAGTAGGGTTTTTGTTGGCTGCAAAATCCGTTTTTCGTTTTGGAGATTTAAAAGAAACTAATGAAATAAAATTTACAGAGTTTGTTTTAGTGGGTACATTGGCGAGTTTTTCTCTTGTTATTATAGTTGGTATATTATTAAAAAAATTATTGATATACAAATAAAACCAGTTAATTCGTAAAAATCAATATTAATTCTTGTTAATAAGGCACTTATTATTTAATTATTACTTTACAATAAATTTATATTATAATACATTTCGCATAGTATTTTTAGAAAAAACATATTAAATTCAATTAATCTTAATAAATTTAAATTTGATATACTATGAAACTAAAAATTTCTGTTGTAATCCTTTTTATCTTTGCGTTTTACCTTGGGGTGAACGCACAGGTTAAATTTACCGAAAACTTTGATTATACAGCCGGAGATTCCATTGGTGCACACGGATGGAATGCTAATACGGGTAGTACAAATAATGTACTTGTTGTCTCACCCGGATTAACATATACCGGTTATCCATTATCAGGAATAGGAAATGCTGCTAGAATAAAAAATTACGGAATTGATTATTATAAAAATTTTTCCGGTGACAGTGTTACATCCGGTAGTGTTTATACATCATTTATGATAAAAATCGATACCGGAAAAACAGGTGATTACTTTTTTGCTTTATTACCTATGACTTCTACGTCAAATTACTATGCAAGAGTTTTTGCGAAAGATTCATCAGGTACATTATCATTTGGAGTAAGTAAGTATTCTACAAATACTTCAAATCCTTCTGTTTATGGACCAAACGGATTTAATTATGGAACAACTTATCTTGTCATTGTTAAATACAAATTCAATCCCGGCTCATCTAATGATGATGATGTCAGTTTATTTGTTTTTACATCTCCTTCACTACCATCTACAGAACCAACAACACCTTATGTTGGACCAGTAACGACCACTCAAAATGATGCCATAAGTATTGGAAGAAATACATTAAGACAGGGTTCATCATCATCTTCTCCAACATTAAATATCGATGGGATTAAGTCATCTACAAGTTGGGCTGGAATTATTTCAAATGTAAAATCAATCAGCACAGTAGCGGATAAATTTGCACTTTCCCAGAACTATCCGAATCCGTTTAATCCTGTAACTAATATTAATTTTTCGATTCCGACGAGCGGAAATGCAAAATTGAGTATTTATAATGCTTTGGGGCAACAAGTCCAATCATTATTAAATGGAAGTATAAATGCCGGAACTTATTCAGTGCAATTTAACGGAAAAAATCTGAATTCAGGTTTATATTTTTATAAACTCGAATTGAGTTCAAATGATGGTAAATATTTCTCTGATGTTAAGAAATTAATGTTAGTGAAGTAAGATTCATAATCCGCCAAGTCGTACACAAAGAACGTGGATTTGTAAGATTCATAAAATTTAATACGGTTTTAGCTTAAAAAGCTGGAACCGTTTTTATTTAACTATTGTATATTCACTATTTTCTGTTATCAATTTTTCATATTTTTAATATATGTATAAAAAAATTGATTCATTAATACTACAAAAATTAAGAGGAGTCGTAGGAGATGATTTTGTTTTCACGGATTCAGAGTCTATCGATAAATTTTCCAAAGATGAAACCGAAGATTTATCGTTCCCACCTGAAGTTGTAGTGAAACCAACTTCGGCAGAAGAAATTTCAAAAATACTAATATTAGCAAACGAGAATTTAATACCTGTATATCCGCGAGGTGGAGGAACAGGGCTTTCAGGTGGTGCTTTACCGGTTCTTGGTGGAATTTGCATCTCAATGGAAAGATTCAACAGGATTCTTGAAATTGATGAAAATAATTTTCAGGCAGTTGTTGAACCGGGAGTAATTACACAGGTATTTCAGGAAGAGTTGGAATCTAAAGGATTATTTTATCCGGTTGACCCCGCT
This sequence comes from Ignavibacteria bacterium, assembly GCA_041653855.1. Lineage (GTDB taxonomy): Bacteria > Bacteroidota > Ignavibacteria > Tepidaquicellales > Tepidaquicellaceae > FEN-1279. The sequence continues at coordinate 3,255 of JBAZEQ010000031.1, forward strand.
TCGAGAGGCAGTTGTTTTCTCGGTGGTAATATTGCAGAGTGTTCCGGTGGTCCGAGAGCCGCAAAATATGGAACTACAAAAGAATATGTACTCGGTTTGCAATTTGTTACACCAGAAGGTGAAATTATCGATGCAGGTGCAAGAACGATAAAAAACGTTACCGGATATAATCTATCACAGCTAATCATTGGAAGCGAAGGAACACTTGGAATTGTTACAAAAATAATATTCAAAATATTAAGTTTACCAAAATTCAAAAAGGTTTTACTTATCGCATTTGATAGTGTTGAAAGTTGCATTTCATTGGTGGCAGAATTTTATAAATCCGGTATTAATCCTTCTGCTCTTGAATTTCTGACAAAAGATGCGGTTAAAGTAACAGAAGTACATCTCGGAAAACCATTTCCAAATTCAGATGCAGAATCTCAATTGCTTGTTGAACTTGACGGAAATAATGAAAATGTATTAAATGAAGAAGTTCAGACAATAGCAGAATTTTCAGAAAAATTTGGTGCAGTAGATATCATTCTTGCAGAAGATAGACAAAAGATGGAAGATTTATGGACTTTAAGAAGAGGTGTGGGAGAAGCGGTAAAATCAATTTCAACTTATAAAGAAGAAGATACGGTTGTCCCCCGTAATAAAATGCCCGAACTTGCAAAAGGAATAAATGAAATCTCTTTGAAACATGGTATATCTATAATTTTTTATGGACACGCAGGTGATGGAAACCTGCACGTAAACATATTGAAAAAAGATTTGTCCGATGATGTATGGAATTCTCAGGTTGATGAAGCTGTTAAAGAGATTTTTCGATTAACCGTATCATTGGGAGGTACAATATCAGGGGAACACGGAATAGGTTATTCACAAAGAAAATATTTATCATTAGCATTGAGTAAAGAGCAAATAGAATTAATGAAAAAGATTAAAAAAGTTTTTGACCCTAACAATATTCTAAACCCGGGAAAAATATTTCTGTAAAATAAATTAATTAGAATGGTTTCATCAGAATATCAAATAAGAGTGCTATATGCCCATACAGATAAAATGGGAATTGTAAGCAATACCCGCTATCTCGAATATTTTGAAATCGGAAGGGTGGAATTGCTCAGGCAACTTGGCTATCCTTATAAGGAAATGGAAGATGATAATATAGCTTTACCGGTTATAGAGGTTTTTTGTAAATATGTGTCTCCTGTTTATTATGATGAACTTATTACAATTAAGGCTTATTTGAAAGAAAAACCGACAGTCAGGATAAAAATTGACTATGAGTTGTTTTCAAAAGGAAAATTGGTAACAACCGGATACACAATGCATAGCTTTTTGAATATTAAAAATTTTAAACCGGTAAGACCTTCTCAAAAACTTCTAAATTTATTAAAAGGAAAATTATGACGGATTATTATAAATATTTTAATTTTTGGTCAGCTGAAAAATTTATTAAACAAGCTTTGAATGAAGATGTAGGAAAGGGAGATATTACGTCGAATCTGTTTATAAAATCGGATTCAATATCGAAAGCAGAATTATTATTAAAAGAAAATGGTATTATTGCAGGTCTTGATATTTTTAAATTCGTTTATAAAATTATCGATGAAAATATTAAAATAAAAAGTAAAATAAAAGAAGGTAAGTTTTTAGAAAACAGAACAATTTTAGCGACACTCGATGGTAATACGCGAAATCTTTTAAAAGGGGAGCGTGTTGCTTTGAATATTCTGCAACGGATGAGCGGAATTGCAACGAGTGTTTATGATTATAAAAGACGATTGAATAATAATACTATAAAAATTATAGATACGAGAAAAACGACTCCGAATTTTAGATTATTCGAAAAACTTGCGGTGAAAATCGGAGATGGTGATAATCACCGGTTCGGTTTATATGATATGATATTGATAAAAGATAATCACATTGAGGCAAATGGCGGGATAAATAACGTACTAAATAAAATTTCAAAAATAAGAAAAAGGACGGAACTAAAAGTAGAAATAGAAGTAAAAACAATAAATCAGTTAAATGCACTACTGGATAAGGGATTTGGACTTATAGATATAGTTATGCTTGATAATTTTAAAATATGCGATGTAAAAAAGGCAATTAGATTGAATAATAAAAAATTTAAGCTGGAAATATCGGGTGGAGTAAACAAAGATAATATTAAGAAATACCATAATATAATCGGTATAGATTATATTTCAGTTGGTTCTATAACACACTCTGTAAAATCTCTCGATATTGCGTTAAACTTTATTACTTGATTAAATAATTATATATTTATAATTTCAAAAAAAGTATTTTTTAACCTTAAACCAAACAATTATGGGAAAATTTACCGGTAAATTCAACTTTATTGTTGCAATTGTTATTACAATGGCGTTAGTTCTTTCTTGTAGTAAATTGAAAGATATCGATAAGAAAGACAAAGAGAAAGAAGATGTATCGAAGGAAGAAACAACGAAAGAAGAAACAAAAAAAGAAACGAAAACTTCTGAAGCAAAATTGTATTTCTGTGAACAATATAAGAATGGTGAAGAAATTGGAGTAAGTAAAAGATTTACACCCGGATGGTTAACAGTAATGATAGATTTAAGACCTGCCGGTAAGACATTAGGAACAGGAAAAGTTGAATTGAGGATATCAAGGATAAAAGATGAAGATGGAAACGAAATTAGCGAGAAAATAATAAAAACAGTTCCTTTCAGTGTACAGGCTGATTGGGATTATACATATTTCGAAGACCACGATAACATAAAATTCAAGACTCCGGGAACTTACAAAGTGGTTTGTCAAAAGGTTGACGGTACCCCGATAGTAGAGGGTCAAGTTGATGTTGTATCAAAATAATTTTTTTTATTAAACAAATTAATCTGGTCTAAGACCAAAGGAGAAAAAATGAGGAAAATAACATTATTACTTTTTGCAGTTCTTATCTTTTCGGCATTTGGCATAACAATGAAAACTTATGCTCAAAGCGGTCCGGTACTTTATTTATGCGAGTCGTACACCTCTGAAGAAGGGGAAGTCGGCATCAGTGATAGGTTCACAACCGGTTATCTTACTGTTATGGTAAAATGCGGTTATGCACTCGGACTCAGCAGTGTTTCGATTCAATTTGATAAATATGACTGCGATTTAGGAGCATTTAAATATTATAATAAATTTAAATACAATGTAAGTCCCGATATGAAATATATTTTCTTTGAAGGAAAAGATTTAAACTTCAAAACACCGGGTCTTTACAGGGTGTTTTTACTCGATGAATATGGTAAAACCGTTACGAGCGGACTTGTCGAAATCATAAGTAAATAAATTTAGGTTAATAAAAGTATATTTTTAAATAAATGGTTATTCTGTATTTTTCAGAATAACCATTTGTTATAAGTAACTGTTTAATCACAGGTTAAATAATGCTGGATAAGATAAAATCACTTTCAAAAGATACGATGATATACGGAACCAGTACGATTATTGGGAGATTCCTGAATTTCCTGCTTGTTCCTATTTATACAAATATTTTTCTACCCGGAGAATTTGGTATAGTTGCAAATATCTATGCCTATATTGCAATTCTAAATGTCTTTTTTACAATCGGACTGGAATCGGGATATTTTAAATTTGCATCAACACTTGAAGTGGGCTCCCAAAAGGAGAATTTTTCACATCCTTTTCTCGGAATATTTTTTAATGCTGTAATTTTATCTTCGATTCTTTATGTTTTTTCCTCTGATTTTTCTTATCTTTTTCAGATTGATGTCAACAGGGATGTACTTTTAAAATACACTGCGGCGATTTTATTTTTCGATGCAATTGTACTGGTTCCTTTTGCTTATTTGAGGCTTCAACATAAACCAAAACTTTTTGCTTTAATAAGAATTGCAAATATAGTAGTGAATGTAATTTGTAATTTATTATTTATTCTTGTTTTTCATTTCGGTATAGAATCTGTATTTATCAGTAATCTGATAGCATCTGCGTTAACATTACTATTATTATTACCTGTAATCTTAAAAAATATCACATTTACTTATAATCATTTATTAGTAAAAGAATTAATAAAATTTTCATTGCCTTACATACCGGCAGGAATAAGTTCAAATATAATACAGGTAATAAACAGACCAATTTTAACTGCTTTGACCGATGATGCTACGGTTGGTATTTTTCAAGCTAACTACAGGCTTGGAATATTTATGATGTTATTTGTCTCAATGTTTGAATTTGCATGGAGACCTTTCTTCCTTCAAAACGCAAAGGAGACGAATGCAAAAGAAATTTATTCAAAAGTGATGACAATTTTTATAATTATAGCTGTATTTATATTTTTTATTTTATCGCTATTTATAGATAATATTGCACAACTAAAATTACCTTTTAAAGGTTACCTGATTGGAAAAGCGTATTGGGGTGGTTTATATATTGTTCCCATTATTTTGCTTAGTTACATTTTTTACGGAATATATATAAATCTAATGGCAGGTATATATATAGAGAAAAAAACAAAATATCTACCATATATAACAGGTGTTGCGGCTTTTATAAATATACTGTTTAATTTTCTTTTAATCCCTAAAATGAATATGATGGGATGTGCAATTGCTACTTTATTGAGTTATATAACTATGGTTATAGGTATTTATTGGGTATCACAAAAATATTATTTTATAAAATATGAGATTAAAAAGATTGTATTAATTTTTGTTCTGCTCTTCGTGTTTTATGTAATATTTTTATCGTTAGGTATTTATGGTTTCTGGTATATTAAAATATTAATTTTAATTTTATTTACAATATCAATATTTTTGTTCAAAATTATTGACTTTAAATCGGTTAAAGCAATTATTAAAATAAAGTAAACTAAACTAATTATTTGGCTTATAAAAACATTAAATATTTCGGTGTTATATTATTTTTACTCATAACTTTTTCTGCTTCCGGGTATTATTCAGTTAATAATGCCGATGAATTTCAGTTAGGTAATGAAGTTCTCTTAAATGAAAAATTGGATTTATTTAAGAATAAAAATGTTGCTGTAATTACAAATAAAACCGGAATCTTATCAAATGGAAAGTTTCTTTTTGAGGCTTTAATAAATAAAGGTGTAAATGTTGTAAAAATATTTACTCCTGAACACGGGTTTGAATCCGATGATTCGTATAAAAATACAGGTATAAATATTCCCGTAGTGTCTCTTTATGGAAAAAATAAATCGTTTGATGATTCCGATTTAGAGAATGTAGATGTTATTGTATTTGATATACAGGAACTCGGGGTAAGATATTATACATACACTTCGACTCTATATTTAACTATGAAAGATGCCGGCAGGAAAGGTAAGAAATTTATTTTATGTGACAGACCTTCGATTGCAAATCTCGATTACTTTGACGGATATATGCTTAACGAAAATTTTTCCTCATATGTCGGAATGATACCTACACCAATAATGTTCGGTATGACGATAGGTGAACTTGGAGGTTATTTAAGGAGTACTATTACTAACAAAGATTTCGATTTTGAGGTTATAAAAATGAAAGGATATAAGCGTGATACTAATTATGAAGATTTAAATTTACCGTGGGTAAATCCTTCCCCTAATATTTTAAGCCTTGAAAGTGCTATAACTTACCCCTCACTGTGTTTCATAGAGGGAACAAATATTTCCGAAGGCAGGGGAACTGAAACGCCATTCCAGCTATTCGGGGCTCCTTTCTGTAACGGAGAAGAGTTAACATTTGTATTAAATTCTTTTCATCTCGAAGGAGTTAGTTTTAAAGCCGTAAAATTTACCCCCGATAAAAAAATATCTTCTTATGACCCGAAGTATATGAATATGGAATGCAGTGGAGTAAATATTATAATTACGGATTTTAATAAATACAGACCTATTGAAGTTTCGATTGCAGTATTATATGCACTAAGAGCATCGACGAAAGAATTTAAATGGATTAATAATAATTATATTGATAAGCTTGCAGGAACAAGCAAGTTAAGAACTATGATTAATGAGAATAAAACGTTTAAAGAGATTATCGACTCTTATTCTGAAGATTTGGAAAAATTTAACTCAAACAGAAAAAAATATCTTTTATACAATTAAAGAATAGTATTATGAAAACAAAAATATTTTTTTTAATTATTATCGGTATGTTTGTGAATAATGCTTATTCGCAAAAAGTGTATATTCCGTCATTACAAAAATATACTAAGATGGTAGATTATATGGATGATACTCAAAAAGATTTTTCGAAATATTCAGGGGATTATTTACTAATATATCCCGGCTATGATCAAAAAGAAAACTATGAGGGAGATGCTTACCTGATACAGATGGAACTTAGAATAAGCAACGATGGAAAGTATGTTTCGGCAAATCAGAATTTACAAATTCCACAGAAGGAAGCAGAAAAAATATCCAGCCTTACAAATCCATCTGTATTTGGTAACACGTTCAGTTCGGAAGAACTGACCGGTAAATTTGTGGTTTTAAAATATAAGAAAAAGGAAGTTACATTTTCGGTTAAAGGAATATTGAAAAAGCACACAAAAGACGATGGTTATGACTTTTATGAAAAGGTCAAGTAAAATAATATTATTAATTTGTATTATGCTATTGGGTTTGCTGTTTTTTTCCTGTTCAAAGAAAGAAGAACAGAAAAAAGATACAGACAAAAATATAGATTCCGTAGGGGATGTATATGACAGCATTATTACAAATAAAACTTCCAAAGTAACATCCGCAGATGTAAAAAAAAAGTTTAACGAGATAAAGAAGAAATATGAAAATGAATTAGATGCAATCGGAAATACTGAAGTTAAATTCTCCGATTTAACAGGGAATGGAAACGAAGAAGCAATTCTATATTACGTACTTGTAGCAAGAGGAGGAAATGTTATAACAGGTTCAGGTTTAATCATCTATACGATAAATAATGATAAATTGGAATTCTTGAGAGATTACAATCTGGATGGAGCAGTAATAAAATCAATAAAAGATGGAATGATATTTTGCATTAAATATGATTATGCACCGGGAGACCCGGGTTGCTGTCCATCAAAGAAGAAACCGTTCAAATTAAAATACGAAAATAATAATATAAGTTTTATTCCTTAACAGATTTCTGTAAAACGTAATAATATGTTTATCAAGGAATCAAAAAAATATTTAATATATTTTTTTCTTACTGTTTTATTTGCAGGTAATTTTATTTGTTATCCTGTCTTTTCACAATTTATTAAGAAAGAAAATCTTGGGAGGGATATTAATACAAAATATTCCGAACACTGGCCTGTAATTTCTCCCGATGGTAGAACATTGTATTTTCTAAGAGAAGGACATCCTGATAATCTAAGTGAATCAGGTGATATATGGTTTTCTAATCTTCAAACGGATGGAACCTGGTCATTGGCAAGACATATGGGAAAACCGCTTAATACAATAGCGGTGGCTCTGTTTGTTCCGTTACACCCGATGGAAATACATTATTATTGCTTGGAATGTACAGGACAGACGGAAGAATTAATTACGATGGATTTTCTTTATCCCATAAGACCAAAGAAGGGTGGAGCTTTCCGCGAGGGGTTGTTATTAAAAATTTTTATAACTCAAATAATCGCTGGTCTGGATATCTATCCAATGACGGGAAAAAACTTTTTATGGGAATTCAAAGAACGGATTCATATGGTGAGTGTGATATATATGTAAGTTTTCTTCAAAGCAATAATGTATGGACTGAACCTATGAATCTGGGACCTGTTATTAATACAAATGAAATGGATGAGGATGCTTTTCTTGCGGCTGATGATTTTACATTATACTTCGAAAGTAAAGGACACGAGGGGTTTGGCGGATTCGATGTATTTATGTCAAAAAGACTTGACGATACCTGGATAAACTGGTCAGCTCCCGTAAATTTAGGAGCAACAATAAACACAAAAGAAGATGAACAGTAGTATTATATCACTGCAAAAGGGGATTGTGCATATTTTGCTTCCGGTGATAATTCATTTGGAGAACTTGATATATTCAGTATAAAGTTGCCGGAAAAGGTGAAACCAAATCCTGTCGTTTTAATATACGGCAGGGTATTGAATGCAAAAACTAATGAACCAATCGAAGCTGAAATAAAATATGAAAATTTATCATCGGGTCTGGAAGCAGGTATTGCAAATTCAAATCCAAATGATGGAAGTTATAAAATAATTTTACCTTACGGTAATAATTACGGATATTCCGCAAAAGCAAATGGATATTATTCGGTTTCGGAAAATATTAATTTAAAGAAATTTTCGGATTATAAAGAAATAGAAAAAAATTTATATCTTGCTCCGATAGAAATAGGTGAAGTAGTGCGTTTAAATAATATCTTTTTCGATTTCAATAAATATGAATTGAAACCCGAATCGTTTCCAGAACTTGACAGAATAGTAAAATTTTTAACTGATTACCCGATTCTGGAAATCGAACTTTCGGGACATACTGATAATTTAGGCTCTCACGATTATAATCAAAAATTATCAGAAAATAGAGCTAATGCAGTAGCGGAGTATTTGTTTACTAAAGGAATTTCGAGAAATCGAATAATGGTTATTGGTTATGGCGAGACACTTCCTATAGATACGAATGATACGGATGAAGGAAGGCAAAAAAACAGACGTGTGGAATTTAAAATCTTAAAAAAATAATATTATGAAAAAATTAATTATGATTTACTTCTTATTGTTGTTTTCTTTTATCTCTACACTTTATTCTCAACAAAAACAAAAAATAGATGATGTATTCCTTTGTAAACCGGATAAAAATCAAATTATTCTTGACGAAAACTATTCATTTTTAGACTCGAATTATAATTATTATGATGAAGCTAATAGGATTGACGCCCTTGCGAATAAATATATTGGTGAAAATAAAAGAAGTGATTCATATTTCTTTGATAAATACCAGAGCAATTTAGAAGGTTTTACTAAGCTTAAACCCGGAAATGAATTTTACATTTCAACTTATAATAATGTATTTAAAAGCAAAATTATAGGTTATCAGTTATGGGATAATGTACCAATGGGATACAGTTTTAACCCTGTACTTGAAAATCAGTTATCACTTAAAGAAGATACTTCCGATTATAATAGGAATCTTTTTATATGCTCAAAGTATGAAAATATAAGTACAATAAATCTGAAAGGAATTGAGGATAAGGAAACTATAAAAAAAGTTACGGCTTTCCTCAAAGAATATGAAGATAAAATTGAATATGATAAGGAAAGCGAAACAATAGATGACCCCGCAGAGATTAAGGTTTTCGAAGCTAATTTTCTTAACTCCGACAAAAGAGAATATGCCGTTTCGTACAGAAAAAGAGTTGCCTTTGATAAATATGCAAGTGGCATTTTTATTGTTAATGAAATCGGAAAAATTGCTGTTACTGTTGTTGAGTTTAAAACAGAATTTAACTATTATATGCTATTAGGTGTCGTGGATTATAACGGAGATGGTCAATATGAACTGCTCGGTGAAAACGGATATTACGAAGGTATTGGTTATGAACTGTATAAAAATAACGCCGGGAAATATGAAATAATTGCTGCCGGATTTTATTGGGGAGTGTGATAATAAATTTATTTTAGAGACAGGAATGAAATAGTAGAAAATAATTGCAGTCAGCTTTAGCTGACTGTTAAGAAAGTAAAAAGAAAAAAGGCTTTAGCCTCATTTTTGTATTTTATGTGACTAAAGTCAAGAATTGCTCATAATATTATTCAGTTCACTAAAGTGAACTGCAATATTGTATTCTAAATTTTTCTCTTGCATATCATATGAAATTATCCCATATTTAATTATGGAAAACCTAACAAAAAAACAGAAGAAGATTTTAGAGTATATTGAAAAATATACAAACGATAATTCTTATCCTCCTACTTTCAAAGAGATTGCAAGTAAATTTGAATTAACGGTGGGGACGATTCAGGACCATATCTTTGCTTTACAGAAAAAAGGCTATCTTGACAGAAAGCCCGATACTGCAAGGGGTTTCAAACTGATAAGAGGGACTGACGGTGCAGAAATGAAAGATAAACCGGATTATGATTATGTCCCATTATATGGTAGTGTAGCAGCAGGTGAACCGATTTTTGCCGATAATAATATACAGGGATATATATCAGTAGAAAAAAACCGTAGAGGTCATAAATTGCATTTTGCTTTAAGAGTAAAAGGTGATAGTATGCGTGATGCAGGTATTTATGACGGAGATATCGTAATCGTGAGGAAACAGGATACTGCAAATGACGGTGAAATCGTGATTGCTTTGCTCGATGATGAAGCTACGGTTAAGACTTTAAGGAATACAAGAATTAAAGCTTATCTCGAAGCGGCGAATTCAAGGTATAAAGCAATCTTAAATAGACCTTTCCAGGTTATCGGGAAAGTAATAGAGCTAAGAAGACAGTATCAGGGAATATAATTTATTTTATTCCGACTCTGTTATATATAAAATCAACTTTTTTCTTGAGTACATCACTACTGAAGATGTGATTTAATTCTTTTATGCTAAGATATTTCATAGCTTCTTTATCTTTTTTTACTAAATTGTAAAAACTTACTTTCTCTTTCCAGCATTTCATAGCTATGTTTTGAACAATTCTGTATGCATCTTCTCTCTTCATTTTTTTCTTGATTAATTTCAACAGTACTTTTTGGGAAAATATAAGCCCATTAGTTAGTTCGAGATTTCTCTTAATATTTTCTTCATATATTACAAGGTTATCCGCTAATGAAGTGAATTTATTAAGTATATAATCCATTAAAATTGTTGAATCGGGGATAATAATTCTTTCTACGGAAGAATGCGATATATCCCTTTCGTGCCAGAGAGCAATATTTTCCATAGAAGCAAGTGCATTACCCCTTAAAACTCTTGCCAGACCCGAAAGTTGTTCGGATGTAATCGGATTTTTTTTATGTGGCATTGCGGATGAACCTTTCTGTCCTTTTGTAAAAGATTCTTCCACTTCGAGAACTTCTGTTCTTTGCAGATGCCTGATTTCCGTTGCGTATTTTTCTATGCAGGATGCTATAATAGCAAGCACAGTCATAAATTCCGAATGCCTATCCCGCTGGAGAATTTGTGTCGAGATATTTGTTGTTTTCAGTCCGAGTTTACCACAGACATATTTTTCTATATAAGGGGAAATATGTTCATATGTTCCCACAGCCCCGGATACCTGTCCGACGGAAATATTATCTATAGCTAAAATCAATCTTTCTATATTTCTTTGAGTTTCGTCATACCATA
>JBAZEQ010000032.1:0-13929 GCA_041653855.1 Ignavibacteria bacterium
CGAAATTAATGTATTTATTCACAGAGCTACATTCTTTGAAATGAATTATGTGAGTTTACAGAATTATGGAATAGCTCCTTTACTAAATCCATTAAATCATAATCCAATTATTTCTGAAAGAGGCGGCGCTCAATTCAATTATAAAGGTTACTCAAAGGCTCAGATATTTCCAAAAGCAACTGATTTGATAAAGCCTGATTGGAATAATCTTCTTTATGAAATCACAGATGTTCGAATAGAAATCCCTGATCAGAGTTTTCTTCAAAGAAAATACTTCTTTGGTATTACTCTCAGACAATATCGAGACGACCATCGCGACATTGCTGATACAGTTGAGAACAATGGATTTAATACGGAGGGAATTATCAATAATAAGTTTGATAGATATACCGATTTAGATGTTGCAGGTAACATTCAAAATGAGGCTATGCCTGAAGATAATGGAATTGATAGTGACGATAATACTAGAAGATACTGGGGTAATCCAGAACATCCTTATGGAGTTCATGAAGGAAGTATTTCCAAAAAAGATACTGTCACATATAGACCTGAATCAATCCCCGAAGAAACCAAGAATATTAGCGACAATAAGAGATTTAGACCATCTCCGTTTGGTCGCGCTTAATAAATAGAATATTCGATTAGCCTAAATATTAGGTGAGGTAAAAATGTATCACGACCTAGATAAATTCAATGAGCTAATGGATCAAGTTGAATCTAAGTCAGAGTTTGTTCCTAAAAAACCGAACACTGAAAGCGTACTTGACCTAGCCGATTATAATATGAATCCAGTGACTGAAGGTGTTCTTCAGAATGGAATTAACCGTATGTCCAATATACTATCTGCGAATATTAAGAGTAAAATTAGTGGCGAATGGAAGCATTTAGACGACGATGAGAGAAAATTACTATTGAGAATAGTCTCAGGAAACTCTACAGTTTTCAATGATGAAACCAAAGGAATTGATGTTGCGTTAGCTCAGGCATTCAAGGATAAGGTTCTAACTCCCACAAAATCAGAAGATGGATCGGCTGCAATAGTTGTCAATAAGGATGTTGACATTTCTAATACTGGCGCAGAGTCTTTCCCACAAGTGTCAATCGAACAAATTACAGGCAACTTGAAGTGTAACTATGCTTCATTTAAGACCTTCAGTGGATTTCCTTTTTCTGTTAAATCAATTGAATTCGCAAAAGGAAAGACACAAATAGAAAACTTAAAGGGATTACCTGAGATTACAGGAAGAAATGACGCAAATTATGCAATTGACCTAAAACACACAAAGATTAATTCTCTTAGAGGATGGAGATCTTCAAAAGCTATTAAAGGACATGTTAGTTTCCGTGGTTGCGGGTTGAAGGATGTAGCCGTAGATTCACCCATTTATATTTCAGGTAGTCTAGATATTAGAGATAATCCAGACATCTCCATTGAATCATTGAAAGCTATTGTGTTGAAAGACTATTCTAAGAATCAAATAATAGTTAAAGGTCAGATTTATCATACCCTTGAGGAAGATGGATTCTATTCAGCTAAAAAGATAAAGCCTTCGGAAGAGTACGTACCTGAAGATTTAGGCGTTCTTTCGGAAGCAGCTTCAAATAAACAAGGAGTTGCAGTAACTCAGGAAGAACTATGGAAGATGGGGCCTGAAATCGTAAAGCAGGCTGAAGAGAGAAAACAGAAAAAGATCAAAGGCTCCGCAAAGGATACTCTTGCCCAGAAGATTAAACCAGAAGTTCAGAATCTTGTTAGCAATATGGCTTCAAGTCAGTTAGATAAGAATTCAGTTGCTCAGGCTAATCAAAAACTTACTAGTGGAATGACATCTGAAGACTTCAGACAGCTAATGAAGGGACTGTTCGATAATCTATTGAAGCAATTAACCGAGATGATGCGAAATACAAATGGAGGAGATTCTACTCAAGTAGAAAAGTCCATCGAAACGATTACAAAAGTGACAGCAGAGAATCTCGCAGATAAAATGGAAGTATTTGCTAAGACCGTTGAAGATATGGTAAAGTCTGGAAAATGTTTAGACACAAATAAACTAAATGCGGATATTTCAGAAATACTAAAAACTGTATCTCCAGTTGGATCTGAGGACGTTAAAATTCTACAACAGCGTTTGGAGAGTCTATCTTCAATTAAAGACAGAACAGAATTTTCCACTACTTTGAAGGATTTCCTTGATTTATTGTATGTTGGAATACTAGGAAAACCTGCGGCATCTGACAAGATAATTGAAGAAATCACAAATGCATGTCTAGGTGACGCATCAGGAGAGGAATTACCTGAGATTAAGGTTGCTCCTGAAGATGTTCCTGAGACTTCAGTATCTACGGAAACCCCCGTAGAGGCCCCTGTAGCAAGTCAAGCTCCAGCACCAGCCGTCGCTACCAGTAAGCCAACAACTCAGCATAAAAAGCCACTTGCAACCGCTAAGAAGCCACCTATTAGCTCGATGAAGCCTCCTACAACTGAACCAAAGAAAGCAAACATCCCATCAAAAACTCCAACATCCGCATATAGCGATAAAGAGAATAGTGGATTGGCTCGATTCAGTAGATTAATATCTACAAAAGCAGGAAATAATGAAAATTCGGAGGCGAAATGAAGTTCCATAATGTAACAGGTTTTTTGGAGGCAGTGGCAACTAAACCATTAGACACTGAATCAACAACATTCAAGCAAGACTTAAAAATAGTCAGATTGATTGACTATCTAGCCACTGGAATAGATGAGACGTTTTCTGAGGAATCCTCAAATGTAGGTGGAAAAGCAAGAGCCAAAAGCCGTAAAGGTGGACGTGGATCATTGAGTCCTCATAAGGATTTTTGCATTAGCTGCGTCAATATGATAGTTACGAATAAGGGACTAAATTCATTCTCTCCATTATCGGCAGAAGATGTTCTAGTTCCTAGAATTCCTGCTGAATTCATGGGAGATACTGACAATGTAGAAAGCGAATGGGCTTTCATTGAAAGTTGTCGAGAATTTATGTCTAGAATGTCCGATTCCGCAATTATTTCATTAACCACTGGTGGAGAAGATCCAAAGAATATTTCTTCTGTATTTGGAATGCAGAATAAAAATAAAATTACACAAAACACTAAATTCTATAAAGCATCTTTGTTATTTGGATACATGATTGACGAAAACAAACTAGCATACATCGACGGAAACCAATCTGGTGTAGTTGGTATTGCTCCGGGCTATCTGAATCTAGATGCTGATATGAAGTACATAGATGATGAAATTGAAGCTCAGCGCCCATTAGCCGTAAAACTAATGAAAGAAATTTTCGCAGCAAAACCAGAAGAAATTGTTGTTACCAATGAAAATAGTGGTGAAGTTAAGAATGATATTAAGGATCTACTCACCAAATTCAAAGCAACTGTTCCAGAAGACGGAAATATATTCATGTCTCCTAATGAGATCAAGGAATATCTACCTCTATTTGAATACTATCGACTCCCTGCAGATGAAAGAGTCAAACAGGATGACTTCTTCAGCATCCTAACTAAGGGAATGACCGATCTTGAAGAGAAGGGTGTTCATTTTGGAGATAATTTACTAACCGCTAAGAAGGCTCAGCTTACAATAACGGCTGGAAATTACGATCTTGTGGTTGGATATAGTCAAGCTGGTGATACAACTCATACAGAAACTTTCAAGAATAAAGGTGAGCAAATATTCGTTGGATACATTACTAATTACGAAGGACAACAGAACGATGAAGTAATCCCAGTATACTTTGCTTCTCAAAGCCCTTCAACCATTTCATACATGGATTCCAATAAGAATAAGCATCTACATGTTGGAAAGTTAAAGTCTACTAAGACCGAAATACCATTCAAGAACCTGAATACTGAGGGAATGGCAAAGAGGACAGGTGGAAACGAAATAATCTTCCAATTACCAATAGAAATCTACTCTAAGGCAGGGATTGAGGCTGAGCCACCAGATCAACCTATTCAGAATAAGACGGAAACCCCAGCAGAGCCTAAACCAACAATTGCTGAGAAGCCTGCAAAAGCAAAACCAACAAAGCCTGCAAAAGAAGCAAAAAAGAATGAAGTGACTCCAGAAGTAAAACCTATAGAGCCATCTATTCCTGCACCAGCTACTCCAGCGCCTGTTACAAAAGGACCCGAAACACCTGCAAGCATTCTAAATCGATATGGAAAAGAATTCAGGGCAGGGAATATTGGCAGGAAAGCTGCAATTGAAGAAATACAAAACGAAATTGAAACAAAACTAGGTAAGAAATTCAGCACTGCTGACATTCAGAAGAGTTTCGATAAGAAATTCCCTCAAAATGCCGAAAGATCTGATGCGGAGATTCGCAGAGATGATGAGTATAACGCGCTATTCACTGGAGACGCCAAGAATACGAAACTAGCAAAATCAGCACTACCTAGAATCAAATCACTAGCAGATCTCGGACACAAATTCACTCCTGAAGAAATTTCAAATTTAGTGAATCGAGGGTTGAACAAGGCTGATATAGATAAGATCTTGGGTAAATCAACTGTAATGGAAGTAAGATTCTCCCCTAATAGTTTCAGCGTAAAAGCACTAATGGAAAATCTATCATCCAAAAGTATTAAATAATATCGGAGATAATTAAACCATGTATATGAATAATGCCGCTCTTAGGGGCGAATATGATGAGGTTGAATATACCGATGAAATGACAGATGAACTCATCAAGTGCATGAATGATCCTATATATTTCATTGAGAATTACATACAGATAATTGATAAGAAAAAGAAGGTCTTCTTTACGCTAAGACCTTATCAGATTAAATATATCAACCTAATTCATAATAATTCAAACGTAATGGGTATGTGGGGTCGTCAGAGTGGTAAATCTGTTTCCACGGCGGCATACATTACATGGAATATAATATTCAACCAAAACGTCAAAGCTCTACTTCTCGCAGATCAACAAGACAAGGCACTGGAACAGCTTAAGCGAATAAAAGAAATGATCGAGAATCTACCCATTTGGATGCAAATGGGTGTGAAGAAATGGGCTGAAAAGAGAATCATTCTATCCAACGGTTCCGAAGTTCGTGCGGCGGCAACTCACGCAAAAGCAGCGGCAGGTTATACTGTTAACTTCCTATACCTTGACGAATTTGCACTTGTAGACGATAATATAGCAATGGCATTTATTTCGTCAGTCATACCTACTGTATCATCCGACCCAAACGCTAAGATTGTAATTACTTCTACCCCTAGAGGTAAAAATCAATTCTATAAGATGTGGGATAAGAATGAAAGAAAAGCTAAACAGGGAAAACTAGAACACGACGATTTCATCACATTTGGAATTAGATGGAATGATGTGCCCGGAAGAGACGACGAATGGCGTAAAGGAGAAATTGAGAAAATAGGCGAGATTGCATTTAAGCAAGAATATGATTGCGCATTTGAAGGATCATTGGCTACATTAGTCCATGCTGATTATGTAAAAGCACTCAAGGAGAAGTATCAGAAAGATCCTCTTAATGTTCTAGACGAAAAGAAGTTGAGAATATTCTCGTGGCCTCTTGCAGAAAAAACAATTAAGGAAAATAATTACGAATATCTTATTACGGTTGACCCTGCAATGGGTACTCATCAGGACTTTACAGTTGCTCAAGTGTGGTTAGTTCGTTCAAATACTGATATTGAACAGGTAGCAATTTATCAGTCAAATGATGTACCTCCTGAGAATTTTGTATCTAAAATATTAGCAATGTGTAAAATGTATCACGATCCATACGTAATAATTGAAACCATGGAGCCTGCAGGTGGAATAATACTTGGATTATTAGTCCACAATAGCAATTACTATAACGTAATTAATATGCAAAAAGAAGGAATTGGCTTTAGGATGAGTCATGAACGTAAAATTAAGGCGTGTACGTTATTGCAAGTATATTGTGAGAAACAGGCTATTAAGCTAAGAGATGAAAATACATACTCCGAAATAGAAATGTTTGGTAAGAAAGATAATTCATATAAAGCAATAGGAGATAATCACGACGACTGCGTATTGTCAGTGTTATCAATGCTATACTACATCAATAGTCCATATTTCTATGGAAACATCGACCCAATATCTATTCATAAAAAGCCATCTACGGTAAAAATAGACGGTCTTGAAGATACTGATGATGTACTAATCAAAGAAGCTCTAGCTAGAATGCTAGAAGAAGATGATGTTAAGGGTGAAGGAGAATATAATACAGGCTCGCTTATATTTGCACCGTCATCTAAAGTAACCTTTGAAGATGCAACTAGATGGCGAAATGAAACCATGGCCAATCCAGCGTTGAATCCGATGTTCAATCCAAATGCTAATGGAAATGTATTCTGGCATAATCAGACGGGTTATTAAGCCCACTTAATAGTGACTTCAAAACTACCAACGGTAGCTTCTCGTCTATCATAGAATACATATAATGTGGTGTCCTGAATCAACTTAACAGGATCAAATTCAATTTCATATTTGGTGGCAAGTGATAGATTAGAGTCTCTTGAAGCCATAATCGAACTTCTATTTTCCAATGTACCTATTGAGACATTTGACGAAGACTTATTATATGGATCAATAACAGCAACAGACGCACTTATTATTTTCTTGCCAGCGGGAATAGTAATCAATTCTGTTTGGGAATTAGCATTTATGTCGAAATATTTTACAAACTCATCTTGATTTTCGACTTTAATTCCACTTGCAACTACAGTATTGATTTGATTTCCAGTTGAAGCCTGTACTCCACTAGGATTAAACAACTCATCACCTAGGTCGATATTCTCTTTATCTACATCATCCGCGAGCATATTAGCTAGTATCATTTCTTGCAATATATCATTATATTCGTCTATTGTAATGTCTTCAGCCTCAAAACTCCTAATTAATTCAATAGGCTTTCCGCTTAATGCTATCTTATTGTTTATTTCCTTAATCAAAGTTCCTAGATAGAATGGAGAATACATGTCAAATTTTACTTTGAATGTATATTCACAGACATATGACCTAGCCTTCTCCCTATCAACTTCATCGTTATATTGAGGTGCGACTCCAACTAGCTCCACTATAATGTCGCGTTTCAAATTAGAAAATTCGAATTCCTTAATAGTAGTGTTAAATGTTGGGTTAAAATAAGGAATGATTTGTTCCATCATCTGAAAATGATCTTGAATTTGTTCTGTATATGATGTTAGTGTATATGTTTGAACCCAAGGACTTGGTCTTGCGTCTTGGATCATTTGCTTACTAGCCCTATCGTATATTTCTCTTATTTGTGTACGTGCAGGCGTAGCCCCTGCATTTCTCTCCAATCCCCCCATTCGTAAACCGAGTATTGGATAAGTATGCTTAGATTCCGGAACATCTTGGGTATTCAATACGAAATCTGCAAAGTTCTTAGAGAAGTGAAATGTTAGAGGTACTCTAATTCTTTTCCTAACAGTTCCATCCCTATTGTACCTATTCACCTTAACGCGATCAAACAGATCTAGTAGAGCTATGTTGACTCGTTCGAATATTCTAGGGTGATAGAAAGGAACCATTTACACTCCAGCAGACTGCTTGAACCTATTAAAAGACTTCTCTCTTTCATCTTCAGGGGTAGCTGAAGGGGCATTTGCTATTTGATCATTTCTGATACTAGCATTGGCGGTATCAACGATCTTTGGATCTGCGCTAGGAACATCCAACGGATTCACCTCATCGGAAGGTTCATCAAATGATCCTGAAGTCAATCCATCTTCAGGGGGTAGAGTATTTGCATCGAAATCCAATTCTTCATTGTTAGTAGGAATTGCAGAAGTATCGAGTCCCAATTCCTTCTCTTCCTCATTAACCGCCTTGGTAATAGCCTTGTGATTGGCATTTAGAATTCCCAATAGTTCTCTATAGAATCCAAGTGCCTTCTTCTCCAAAACCCTACCAGTAATTGCAATGTTCGGATTATCTGCATTACCTTCAGATACTAATTTAATGATTTCGATATTATCAGAATCATTAAATGCAGCGACTCTCATCTTACTATCGTTATTATACTCTTCATCATACTTGAAGACTAGATAAAAGAAGAATTCAGGTGTCTTACCCCTAGTTACATCCTTACCAAATACGTCATTTTCATCGACCGTCGCCAAATCGCCTTCGTCTTCAGTTACATCAGTGAATGCATCATCCATTGAAGCCATGTCATTCTGCAGAGCCTGTTTCTCTGCATCAATTTCATCTTTTTTGTTTGGCTTACGGGCTTCTGTCAATATAGAAGCATCCTCACCATCTTCAAATTCACCAGCACCTAGAACTTCGTTGAATGTCTGAGAATAAACTGGATCGTTTATGAAAGGCATGAAATCAATCGCAGTATTACTAGCAACTCCAGCCTTTTTACCGTCATTAGTCTGAGGTGCAGCTTCAAAATAATTGTAATATCTAAGGAATAAGTCTGGATTCGAGGCAAGAACATCAACATTCCATTTGAACTTAATAGCAAACTTCAAATCTTGAACTTCAACCTTTTTCTTATCAATGGTCTTACGAGTCACAGTGTCTACTGGAGCAATTCCAACTGCTGTGATAGGCTCATAGTCTGAATAGTGCTTGGAGTTAATGGAACCTTGTTTGAACGGGGTATATTGCAGACGACCTAGATTTTCCTCTAGCATCAAATAACTCTTACCTTCTAGGATTATTCTTTGTGGTATCATGTGAATATTTATGACCTATCGAAAATAAATACTCATTGTGAAATATAGAGTATTTGCTTTATTGCCTAGAACAGAAGAAAGCCTATTAGTATATGAGGATACTGAGGTAGAATCTGCAGTAAAATACTGTGAAAAAAATATTAAGTACTTTCCAAAACTAACACTGTTACACGGAGCTAAAGGCTTTCCGGGATTTCAAGAAAATATCTATGAAAATGAGGAATTTAGAGATCGTTCCCGAGATTCAATACACGACGCTAAAATTGGTAAGATAAAGAGAAAATCAAAATTTACTCACAAAGTGATATACGAAGATGAAAATAAAGTATGTTTCTTGGTGAGATATAAAAAGAATGAAGCTAGGGTATGTATAATTGACCGAGAAGATAAAGATTTAGTATTTTCCCTCATCAAAACTAAACAGGATTGTTATCGAATTAAAGTGCATAGAGGTGCATTACCTTTAGTATATTTTAGACATAATGCGAAAAGACACACTACAGTAGTTGAATTAGTATTCAATAAAAAGAAGTTCGGATTCATGAATTTCAAAGATGGAAATCCATACAACTACATGAAATCAAACATTATATTTACAAAAGTGGCATTGACAAGGGACAGAAAAAAGCCAGCTACTGGATATTACGGAGTTTTACATTTACCTAATGAAAAAGGAAACAAGAAATACGTAGCTAATGTATATGTAAACGGCAAATGCACAAAGGTCGGAAGATATTCCGACCCTTTATTAGCTGCGAAGTATTACGATAAAGCACGAATGGAACTATATGGTAGAAGTGCGGCGAAGAATTTTCCTTATGAATATTACGCCGCATTCGAACCTCATTATGTAACTAATGTCACATAACTGGAATAGTCACACTCGTATACTTTTTACTATAAGGTAGTTTAATAGTCAATAATCCATTGATAGTTTCCGCAGATACTTCAGCTATATTAAATCTACTTGGATTTTCTATTTCAATAATTCCTTCTACCTTACCACGCTTATCATTATTTGCTAGAATATGCAATCCTTTAACTTCAATTGGCAGTCCAAATATTTCACTTACATAAGGTTTGATTTCAACCGAAATGTCTTCCCGAGAATATCCCGGAACCTCAACATCAACAGAAATCCCACTATCACTATCCACAGCAACCGAATATCTCAACTTAGGCATAATTGCCTCCTTTCAATACATATATGATAACAAATTACATGCCAACCTCATCTATCTATCGACAATATGGCGAGTGTGCCTAAACGAAACATTACTCTTCGGTCAACATACCATTATCGAGCAGTTTTTTTGCAACAAGAGCTAAATGCTTGCATAATGCAGGAACAGAAGCTGGATTATTTTCCGGAGCAGGAAGTAGGAAATTCAGCGTTCTCTTGATTCCGTTCTCGTCTTTATATACCTTACCTTTAGTTGGACTTCCAGCTAAACTCTTATTTCTAAGATTAGCGTTCGCAACATAATAACTAAACGCCTTGCAATTGCAACGAACTTCACATGGATTGTTGAAAGACCAGTTTTGAGTATTTCGCTTACGTCTTATTTTAATCCAAGTATGATATGGTTGTTCTTCACTTCCTTGCACGTCGGCAGTAATATCGCACTGTAGATACTTTGAATCTTGTTTTAGTCCGGGTGCTTCAAGACCTACAACTGTTCCAGCGGCATTAACCGAATCTTCGCCAAAGAAGTCAATGAAGTTATTATACAATGTGCTTAATTTCTTACTAGGCAACCATTCATCAGACCTCTCAAGAGTTGGAGGTAATTCTGCTTTAGGTGGAATTGCAGGTGGATTTGTAGGAGCCGCGACAGGCTTTACTTCAGGCTTTTCTTCCTTTGTAGGTGTAGTAGGCTCTGGTTCCTTAACGGGTGCTTCTTCAGGCGTTTCAGGCTCGGCGGGAGCTTCTGGTTCTGCGACAGGTGCTTCTGGCTCTACTGGCTTTTCAGGTGGCAATTCTGCAGGAGTAGGTTCGGGAACTGCTTCCTGACCCTGCTTCATCTTATCAGTTTCTAGTTTTTCCTCAGGAGTTGGTTCTAAATCTGGAACGGTTTCATCTAATTCCTTATTTTTCTTATCAATTGCCTCTAGCATATTGTTTAATGCAGATAACGAAGATACACCATGAGACTCCAACAGTTCAACAACATCTTCATTATTGAACGGAACTCCCTGACTTTCGTAGATATACTTCCCGATTAGAATTTTCATAATAATATTTAGGCGAATCCTTTTCTAAATAACTCGTATGGATTTAGATATGTTTAACCCACAAGAAGATGATGAAGCATTTGATCCTGAATATGACCAGTTCGGTAAACCTGTGACTGATCGAGATGGAAATACTTTACCAAAGGGATCCATTAAGGATCGCGAATTTGAAAAAGAAAAGCAAGCAAACATAGACGCAGCTAATAAGATGAGGAATCGTAGAGAAAATCTATCTCCATATATTGAGAAATTTCGATCTACATTAATGGCTATTTTCCACGAAGATCCACATCCAGCAGACCTGTATACTGCACTTGAATTACTTTACGACTGGACGCTCGCTAAAATAGAATATGCAATGAATAAGACTAGCGAAGAAGCAAAGCAATGGATGAGAGTTGCAAATGATCTAATTAGTATAGACGAATATGCACTCTTGGAAGGCATTGAAGACATGATTATGACTTCACCTCACTCAACGGTCAGATCTGCACTTGAACAGCAATACAATAATCTACTAAAAGGCGCGAAAGGCGATTACACCAAGGAAGCTCAAATTTTCATAGAGATTGCATTTGCATTAGTTTCTATTGTTGAAGAACAAATCGAAAAGAATCCAAACGATGCTGACGACTACATTGAGATTAAAGATACACTTGATAGGAAATACGGCCCATTATATAAGGGACTGGAGAATCAATTAAGAGATCTTATTAGTAAAGACCGAAGATACGGTAGAGCTACTTTGAAAGTATAATGAGAAGTGGGGGGTTTTGACCCCCCCTTTTTTTATTAAACTAAATAGATGTATGCAAATAACCGCAGTCAAATCTACTAGAAAGTCATTAACTCAAACAGCTTTTGTTCTAAATGAATGGGGTTCTTACTCTAACGTAAGTTTAACATTGAACTTAACAAACCCAGCTAAACTCAGAGTTGCAGTAATTTCTAAGAAAAATGACAAAATCGAATTGATTAGAGACTTCGGATACGTTAATTATCCTGCTGGAGACAATCTACTAATCATAGGAAATACTTCAGGTATGCTAGGTATTAATCTTCATTTTGAAGATGAATTAAAATTCATTGACAGAGATGAAGGATATAAATCTACCGCAGACATTAACAAATCATACGCATCTATATACGTAAATTACACTGAGAAAACTAGTTCGCCTCAATATGATACAATTTTAGAGGCAAATGTGATTGCAATTAATGCAATATATCTAGGAAATAATCCAGATGAAATAGTAATTGTAAATTCAATCCCATATAAGTGGAGAGGGAGTGGATATTTCCCAGCGTTAACTCCAGAATCGCCTAATGTAGGCTATTATAGGGTAAGATGGTTTGACTATAGAGGAAATATAATTGCACAGCAATGGGCAGCGTCAGGCGAAACATTAGAAAACCCAACCGCTCCAAAAATAGATGGTTTGACATTTCATTCATGGTCTACTTCTGCGTCAAATATAAACAGTAATGTAGACATTATCGCAGTATATCTGCCAAGTGATGGAAAACAAACAATATTTGTAGAGGCATCTCCTAATTTTGGAGTCTCGTCTAATATTAATGAAGCATCTGCGCCTTATATTGGAATGTTGCCTAATATTAATATAGTTAAATCTGACAGTTCAGAGCTTACTATTGACTGGGGAGATGGAACAACTGCAATATGCTCTGAACAAGGGGCCATTAGAATTTTTAAGAATGAACCTTATGTAGAGAAGGGTGCTTATGTAATCAAACTACATATTTCTAATGGAGAAGGAACTTTTACAATAGGACTAGGAACACCCGAATATCCACTTATAGAAAACGTATCTGTAACAGAATATTGGGCAAATGATAGTGTAACTGATATTAGTAATGGAGCATTCTCGGGTATAGCCTTCAGGACAATGAAATATACAACAGGATTCTCATCAACCATTAACATAGGTAACTTCGCTTTCCAAAATTGCTACGCACTTAAGGCAATAACTATTCCGTTAGCCGCAAGTATAGGGGTATTTGCATTCCAAAACAATAATTCCCTCATTCTAGTCTCTTTACCAATGGTTAATTATATAGATGTTTATGCGTTTCAGAATTGTCATTCACTCACTTCTATTTCATTCCCTCTCACATTAAGCATGTCGGTATATACCTTTGAAAGTTGTTATTCATTAGATTACATTGTATTTTCTAATCTTAAACAGACAAGTGCATTCACTTTCCAATATTGCCAATCACTAAAAATAGTACACTTACCATCTATCATTAGTCTAGACACTGGTACCTTCCAGTATTGCTACTCAATGACCTCAATTATTATAGGGCCTGATTGTAGATATATCGGACCAGTCTCGATGAACTCTCTACGTAATCTAATCTCTTTGAGAATAGAAGCAATCACACCACCTGAAATATACGATAATTCTTTAATAGATTATGACCCTCGTCTCATTATATATGTTCCCAATGAAAGCATCGAAGCATATAAGAATGCAACTAATTGGAGTACATACGCATCTAGATTTGTCGGATTTTAACTTACCGTTGGAAGCTACAGTAAGATAGAGCCAACCATCTTTTTCATGCTACAATCTAAGATGAAACGCTCTACTTCTAAGCGAGACGTAAATGAAGCTATTTTCCGAAACACTAATTAACCTAGCAAGCGTCGAGGGTATATACATAAACCAGCACCTAATTTACGATTCAGATGGAAACGTAATCGGGAAAATCGACTTGCATTACTACAGCGAACATAATGTATTTGTCAATTTACTCGCAATATACCCTGAATATCGGAATCGAGGATATTTCGATCAAATGATTAGTTTAATTTGTAGAGCGGCTGATAAAAATGGGGATACACTTCAATTAATACCTCTCCCGACAGAAACAGATAAAATTCCATGTAGCGGAATTACAATTGAGAAATTACAGTCAATTTACTCTAGTTATGGTTT
>JBAZEQ010000032.1:13939-14343 GCA_041653855.1 Ignavibacteria bacterium
AGAGTATCTACTTATACTAGATCTCCCTCGCACTGAAATAAAAAAGCCCTCCAATAAGAGGGCTTTGATTTATTCTCCTAGTTCTTCTATCTTATCATCCACTGGAGCGCCGTTCAACGCCCATGGTGCTAGATCGAATTGAGATCCAGCTTTGATTCGTCTAGCAATTTCATCAACTACAGTCCAATACTCATCCCAGTAATATCCGAGCTTCGGAACATTATATCCCTGCTTCTTCATATCTTCTTGAGCCTTAATTGCTTCGATAAGGTCATTTCGAGTATATGCAAGAGCATCGTCATTCATAGCTTGAATTTTAGCCTTACCTTCAGCAAAATCATATACATCATTTCCTGTAGAATCCTTAGCTTCATCAATCGGAGCAGATGCCCTCGATGATGTGC
>JBAZEQ010000033.1:0-4172 GCA_041653855.1 Ignavibacteria bacterium
TTCAAAATTTTATTATCACGAATCTTGTGGTCAATGTACTCCCTGCCGTGAGGGAACAGGATGGCTGCTCAGAATTTTAAAACGTATAAATAATGGTGAAGGTAGAATCGAAGACCTTGACCTGTTAATTGATGTTGCTCAAAACATTGAAGGGAATACTATTTGTGCACTCGGAGATGCCGCCGCTTGGCCCGTAAAGTGGACTGTTAAAAAATTTCGTAGTGATTTCGAAAAGAAAATTAAGTCAGGAATTGCTTTACCTGTGAAAAACAAAGTCCATTCTTTAAGGTAATACTTCCTAACATATTCTCCAATTGTATTTTATACCGGTTTTTGATAAGTAAATCCTATCTCATTTCTAAAATCTCCGGTAGTAGGAAAAATTTTTATTGTACTTTGTTTTATAAATACTTATTTTAATAATAATACTTCATACTTCTTAATGTTATTTTAAAGAGCGGATAATATTATATGGGAACCTGAAATCCGTTCGTTTTAAAAGTATATATTCTAATAGTTTCAATGGATTAATTGAAAGGTTTGAATGCGTTCAATTATATTGCTATACTATCAAGCATTTTTTAACAGTAAGATATTTAGCTTAGTTAAAATCGTAGATAAAACATAAAAAGACGATATTAATTAAATAAAGTTGAAATTAATTTAAAAGATATACAATTAAAGAAGAATCATTCCTCAACATTTCAGCTTTTGATTCTTATTTTATAAATAAAATAGAAAGGATCAAAAATGAAACAAATTTATTTCTACTTACTAACGTTCCTTTTCTCTTACTCCGCAATTTTTGCCCAATCGGATTTTGGTATTGACTCTAAAAAAGACATGCCGAATGATTGGGGAAAACAGTCCTCCGAGAAATCGTACAATTACGGGAATCAAGAAAAATCGAAAATTCCCGATTATTTAATCGAGCAATACAGAAATGCAAAGCTTACAAGAAATGATGATGAAAAATTAAGAGTTGGAAATGAAATCCAGAAATATCTTCCACAAAATGTCCCTCCGCAGGAAGATACGTATGAAAAAACTCAAATACATTCTTGTATAAATCAACCTCCTTTTGTACCTGATTGGAATCCTGCTGACATACAGATTTTTTCGGGTGATGTAAGAAGTTATGGGTATAGAGAGATTGATTTAAAAAGAGGTGAAGATGGGTGGCTATATCTTGCTGCAAGCAGGTATGTATCGGGATATAACGGATATGTAGCCATTTATAGGTCGTCTAATGGTGGTCTAAACTGGTCTCAGGTTATCTATGCTAATAATACATCTGCATATTTTGGAAATATTACTATGCTTGTTGAAAAACGTCATGCTACAATTGATGATTCCGTTAGAATATTGTTATTTTATTCAAGAAGTGGCAGTACATCATTTACCGATGCTTCTGTAGAAATTTTATCTACAAGGAGAGATGGAAGTAATGCATTCGCATATAACTTCGGCGCTCCTCCGTCGGGACATAAGTTTGTTTATCCAACGGCTTGTAGCGATGGTGTATATTATGCTACCGCAACTTATATGCATATAATTGCCCGTGAAGAATCGAATGACGGCAACACATATTATGGTATGCGACATTGGCTGACAACGGATTGGGGACGGAATTATACGAATGTATTAATTGATACTTACAATAATGATTGGTATCCAAGTGCGGCATATTGTGAAAAAGGAACAGGTAACGATTCAATTTATATTGCCGTTGAAAGAAGAATCTCTACAACCGTATATCAAGTAAGGGTTATTATTACTTGTGAATGGCTTACTACGAATCATTATACTTATTATATTACAGATGCCCCCGCTAACACAAAATATGAAAAACCGTGTATCACCGTTCAGCAGCAGCAAGCAAGTGTTCCAAGAAGAATATTAATGACATATACCAGAAATAATCTTGCCAGATATTGTTACTCAATAAACGGGGGTAATTCGTGGAATGTTGACTATAACCTTGGAACTAACGGGTATGCAGATTATACCTGGTGTAATTCAGATTCCCTTACGACAGATGGTGGATACGCCATTGCCTGCTTTGTTGACCAGAATGGCGATTCGGTTACCGTAAGAAGAGGAAATATGACGGGAAGTCTCGGGGCGTATAATTACAAAAGAAATAGTAATCAATCAACAGGTGTATTATCACCTGTATGTGCGGTATATAAACTCGGTCTGAATAAATACTCTGCTTTTGCTTATGCAGGTAGTGGACCGACAAATGTATTTTTTAATCAGGAAAGACTTCCAATATCCGGTGTTAATCAAAATTCAAATACTGCGGATAAATTTGAACTGTCTCAAAATTATCCGAATCCGTTTAACCCGACAACTAATATCAAGTACCGGATTGCAAAAAACAGTTTTGTTACTTTAAAGGTATATGATGTTCTCGGAAAGGAAATTATGATGATTGTCAGTGAAAATCAAACACCGGGTTCATACAGTATTGATTTTGATGCATCGCAATATCCGAGCGGAATTTATTTTTATAAAATATACACTTATAACTTTACAGATGTGAAAAAAATGATATTAGTGAAATAAAAAAGGCTCTATTATGCAAAGTGGTGATTTGATTATAACGATTGAATCGAATGATGCTTTAACCTTACTGCAAAAGGCAGGAGAGTTTTTTGCTACTCTTTCCTGGGCAAGTATACCGTAATTATTATTTACATAGAGTCTCCTGAATTTTGGAGACTCTATGTTTTTTCTTTCTGTTTTTAAAAATCCAAAATAGTTGGAGTGTTTTTTATTGTCTGAATTGCTAATTTAATTCAAATTTATTTTTAATTTTATGATAATCTACATCCACGGTTTCTCAAGCTCCGCTAATTCAACTAAAGGGCAGATTTTAAAAGATTATTTTACCGGGAAAGTAAAGGTACATACACCCGGTCTGCCTGAAGAACCCGATAAAACCATAAAAGTATTGGAAGAGTTAATTAACTCTGCTAAAGATGAAAAAGTAATGCTAATTGGTAGCAGTCTCGGTGGATTTTATGCATTAGCTTTGCACTCAAGATATAAAAATCTTCGAACTGTTTTAATCAATCCCGCTTTATATCCCTACGAAAAATTAAAATCTTATGTCGGGAAAAATATAAACAAAAGTAATGGGGAAGAATTTGAATGGAAAGAAGAATATCTTACTCAACTTAAAAATATGAATAATGAAATTGATTTTACAAATCTCGATAGGGTAACGCTATTATTAGCTAAGGATGATGAGTTAATTGATTATAATGAAACACTGGAATTATTAGGGAAAGCAGGAGATGTCATCTTATTCGATGATGCAGGACACAGGTTTTCGAAATTTGAAGAAGTGTTAGATAAAATTTATGAGTTATATAAGAAATAATAATCAATAAAAAAATAGGAGTTAGAAGTTTAAATAAAAATATTCAAATTCCTAACTCCTGTATTCTTACTTCTATATTCATTTTAATTCAAATACCACTCTTACTTTCGATTCGATTTTCATTATACCTTCGCTGAAATGTTGCGATGAACTCGGCATATCCACTGCATAGTTCTGAACATTGTTCTGAGTGTAATTCTGCCATCCCCAATCATAAATCGGTTCTTCCTGTATCAGGATTGGTTTTCCGACCGTCATTCCGAGTGCCTCTGCCATTTTAACTGCCTTTTCCTTTGCGACAAGTAGTGCATTTGTTCTTGCCTGAACGCGGGTTTCTATTGCTTTCGAATATTCGAGGGTTGTATTTGTTATATATACATCTTCAATTCTGATTAAGTCATTAGTTAATAAATCATATTTTGTAATATTCTCAAGTGTAAACCAAACCGTGTTTGTTACACTGAATTTTTTCTCCTCACCATACTTGTATTGTCTCTTTGTCATACGGATACCGCTTGTCTTAATGTTTTTTTCTTCGATGTTGTAACTTTTAATAATATCTAAAACTTTTGATATTGTTTTATCATTCTTTGTCTTTGCTTCCTGTACATTGTCATAATCGTTTTGTATATCAACTGTCCATTTCATAATATCGGGTGTTACTGAAATACTTGCAGTCCCTGTTACCTCGATTCCCGGAGGTTTTTCCTGCCCGGTTGCTATGCAAAAAGAAAAAATAATAAGAAAAAATGCAAATGAAAATTTTAGTGTGTTCATTTGA
>JBAZEQ010000033.1:4182-14195 GCA_041653855.1 Ignavibacteria bacterium
TAATTTATAAATATTATTTGAATTAGAATTCCCGTAACCTACATCGATAAAAGGGAATGAAAAATAATTTATTATTTGTTATCTGTTATCTGTTATTTGTTATCTGAAATTATTTTTTTCCTAAAATAACTTTTACCGTTAAAGTATCATTATTTCTTTTAACTAATACTTCTACTTCTTCTCCCGGTTTATGTTCCCCGAGGGCTGCCGTATAATCATAAATATTTTTTATTTCTTTACCTCCGAATTTAATCATCAAATCTCCGGCTTTCATCCCGCCTTTATCTGCCGGGCTTCCTTCTTTAACACCCGAGATTTTATAGCCTTCTTCATTCGAGGAAAAATCGGGAATCGTGCCTACATAAACTTTCACCGGTCCTGTCTCCCGTCTCTTTTCAGTGCTTTCCACAACCTTTGTAAAGTCCGGCTTTTTGACTGCTGTGTCTATATTTAACGATAAATCATAAACAAACTTGGTAACTTTCTCTTCTCCTTCGGAATTAATCCTATCATAAGTATCGGATGGTTTGTGATAATCAGGGTGTAAGCCTGTAAAGAAAAATAAAACCGGAATATTTTTAGAGTAAAATGACGACTGGTCTGAAGGTCCGAATCCATCCGGAATATACGACATCGTGAAATTATAATTATTATTTATTTCATCAAGTTCTTTTACCCAAGTGGATGATGTTCCCGTTCCGTTAATAATTAGTTTGTTATCTTCCATTCTTCCTATCATATCCATATTTATCATTGTAACTATATTTAGCTTGCTGAATATAGAAGAATTTGTAAAATATGACGAACCAATCAAGCCTTCTTCTTCACCTGTGAAACATATTAATAAAATACTGCGTTTCAATAATTCTTTATTAGAAGAAAGTTTCTGTGCAACCTCAAGAACTCCTGTTGTTCCCGATGCGTTATCATCTGCACCATAATGAATTTTTTTATTCTTTCCTTCATAAAGAGAATTTTCACCGCCCCATCCGAGATGGTCATAATGTGCACCGATTACGATTACTTCATTCTTTAAAATAGGGTCATTACCTTCTATGTATCCCAAAACATTGCCTGTCTTAGCTTTTACCTGTTCTACATTAATATTTGCTTTTACTGACCATCCTGAAAGTACAAACGATTCGGGATTATGTTTATCATTAATCTTTTCCTGAATTTTTTCGAAGTCTTTTCTTAAATCGGAAAAAATATTTTCGATATATTCTCTTCTTAGTTTTACAATTGGAATACCGGAACTTCTACTGGCAAGACTATAAATTAATTTTGGTAAAATATCTTCCGTATATTTATCTGTAACTACTATTATGCCTGCCGCTTTATTATCCCGAGCCTTCGATATTTTTTTATATAAACTTTCATATTGAAAAAATGTATTGTTTGTTGATGTACTCGTCGGAGAGTTGGTTATTATGACAACTATTTTTCCGGTTACGTCAATTCCTTTGTAATCATCATAATTTAAATCCGGTGCGGTTATCCCGTAACCGATAAATACAAGCTCACCGTTCATATTACCGTTTGATGTAAAACTTAGTGGTATCCAGTCTTTTTCGACTTCATAGTTAATGGATTCACCTTCTTTTATCAATTCAAGTTTATTACCGTTTCCGAGTCGGAGGTCGGTTATCATTTCCACAGGCTGTATGTAACTGCTGTCTCCAAAAGGAGTCAATCCGTATGTCTTAAATTCTTTACTGATGTAGTCCATAGCAAGATTTCCGCCAATTGTACCCGGGTATCTACCTTCGAGTTTATCCGATGCTAAATATTTAATATGCCGGTAAATTTCTTCTTTTGTGATTTCGTTATTTCTTACTTTTTCAATATCATTTTGAGCAAATACATAATTTAACGAGAAGAATAAAATAAGAACTATTATTTTTTTCAATTGTATCATAATTTATTTTGAATATTAATTTATTTAGGCACGTTACCACTTAAAACACTGTGCGGTATTAAAAAAATTCCGATTGTAATTATTGCCGCACCCAGAACCCAATATCCCGGTTTTTTCGATTTATAAATTGCATATAAAGCCGCAACCCATGCTACAAATGCTATTATCATTTTATTATCTGTCAAATCAAATCCAAACGGGAATCCCGTCCAGTATTCTCCAAAAGCATAATATTGAACAAGCGGTCCGAGAATAAATCCTCCGACTACAGCCAGAGCTATTGTCCAGAAAGTATATTTTTTATATTTCGGTTCTTTTCTGAAAAACTCCATTCCTGTTTTCAGAGACATTAGTTCAAATGCAAAAATAAAAATAATATGCAGAATAATTATCATAAACGGAACATCACCTCTAAATCGTATTACAACACCGTTTTTATCCGGAATATATCCAAGCTGACTAACGTTTTGAGTGCCGGGTTGATTAGTGCTTAATTGAATATAATATTGTAGTTTTTCCGCCATTTTTTCCTGCTTGTCTATCTCGACAATCAGGTAGCCGTTTTCATAACGCATCGGTTTACTTTTTTCATTATCTAATGTATTAAATCTTTTCCATACGAGTGTCCCTTTTATAAGGCTGTCATTAGTGTAAATTTTAATAGGACATTCAATATTAATCAACGCACTCCTATCTAATTTATAATCAATTTGCTTTCCATTAAATATAATATTACCCTTTTTGGGATATGTCGGACCTGTGGTATTTTGGTAGAATATCGATATTACGGTGATAATTGCTGCCACTATCCAAAATGTAACATTTATTCTATCAGTTTTTTTCTTTTCGGCTGAAATTGTATTGATTTGTTCTTCCATACATTAAATTTTTTAGGATTATTTAATCGGAATTATTTTTTATCTTTTTATAACTTTATTTTCCTTCCTTGAAATTATATAAAAAAGGATAAAAATAAACTGCTAAATTACAGTAAATAATTATTGTAAAAAAAACTACAAGAGTTATTATTACCCTTGTAGTTTTTTGCTTTTCCTGTGTCGGGAGTCCAAAAATCGAGAGACTCCCCGACACAGGGACAATATTTTGGTTTGAAATCAAAGATATCCAGTTTGCTCCGTAATTTGTTGTCCTTTTTACATCAATGTAATCATCGTTTCTTACTGCAACGAATCCGGTTGTCTGATTAATAAATTGAACATCTATTAATTGGCTAATACTGGTATACGACCAGTTACCTGGTATGTCTTCTTTTACTTATTTAAAGTAAAAAAACGTTACCAAGCCAAACTTGGTAACGTGAAAATATATTGAATCTAAATTTTATGAATCAATTCTCAATGCAATCTGCGAAATCTGTTGTACTATTTAATTAATATCATTTTCTTCGAATCTATTTTTATCCCATTTACAAATAAAGAATAAAAATATAAACCGGAAGAGTAATTATCTCCATAGAAAGTTAAATCATAAGTTCCTGCCGACATATTTTTATTGACCAAAGTAGAAATTTCTTTTCCTAAAATATTATATACTTTTAAGGTTACTAATCCTTTTTCTTTTATATTAAATTCAATTTTTGTATTCGGGTTAAAAGGATTGGGATAGTTCTGGAATAGTGAATAATTGTTAGGTACATTATAATTATTACCCGATATTCCTGTAATCGTTCCCAAGATTTCCCATGTACCTCTACCGTGTGTACCGAGACGAATTTTACCCGATGCCTCGTTAAAATCGAGATGTATAGCAACCGTATTCGGTAATCCGTCTGCAAGCTCTACCCAATTTGTTCCGTAATTACCTGTCATATAAACTCCGACATCTGTTGCAACGATATAGATACTCGTGGTATAACCCGGATGATAAATTAAAATATCATTTATAGGAGTATCCGGCAGGTCTCCACTAATATTAATCCAGTTTTCGCCTCTGTTCGTTGTTTTATAAACTTTCCCTGCACCGAATCCCGAAAAAGTAACAACAGCAACATTGGAAGAATCGGGATGGAAATATACACTTGTTATAGTTCTGCTCGGCATTCCGTTGGATACCTGTTTAAAATCATATCCTCCATTATCAGAATAATATAAAATACTTCCTGATGATGCATACATTGAACTTGGTCTGCTTTTACAGATTGCCATTTCTCTAATTGTTCCGCTTGTTCCACTCGAGATTGCAAACCAGCTTGCCGCATTATCTGTCGTCTTAAAAACCTGCTGACGTGCAGTATAAAATATTCCAAGCGAATCCGGATGTGAAATAATAGGTCCAACCCAGGAACCTGTTCCCGATAAACCTGAAGTTGCACTGGAAAAAGAGACCCCGTTATTTGTTGAACGGAATACACCGTTATTTTGAGTCTCTCCTAAAATATATTTTGGATCTGCCGTACTAAAACACACTTCTCCGCCATCTCCGCTATACGCCGCTGTCCAGTTGATTGTACCTGTTGTTCTTTGTGTTCCATTATCCTGCGTTCCTCCAAGTAAATGTGACGGATTTGAAGGGTCTGATGTCATTCTGTAAAATTGTGTTAGTGTCAGGTCTGTGTTTAAGTTTGTCCAGCTTGTACCCCTGTCGTCTGATTTCCACACTCCTCCGTCATTTACACAAAGTATTTTATTGGGGTCGGTTGGATGAAAATCCATATTATGCTGGTCAACATGAACCCCGCCATTGGAAGAAATATTCTGAAAACTTGTTCCACCGTCTGTTGTTCTGAATATCACTATTGTACCTACGTATGCATAGTCTGGATTATAAGGGCTTACATGCATATAAAAATCATACCACGCCTGTCCTCCGGAAAAATTGAACTCAGGAACAAGCTGTGTGAAATTATTCCCTCTATCTGTAGATTTATAAACCGAAACTGTCCCTGAAGAATTATATACCGATGCATAAAAAATATTAGTAGCAGATTTACACATTGCAAAATGATTTCTCGTTCCTATTGTTAATCCTGTTCCTATTTGTGTATCAAAAGTAACTCCTCCATCAAAGGAAACTCTCATATCTTGACCACTGCCGATAGCATAAGCCGTATCTCCGGTTAATGAAAATAATACATCATCACATCTTCCGCTTCTTACTTGGTACCAATTCATTCCTGCATTTGTACTCCTGTAAATACCGCTATTTCCAAGTGCCGCTAATAATTCATTGCTGTGATTTGGTCTTACTATAAGACGGGAAAAATAAGTAGAATTTGGCAAGCCGCTTTTAAAGCTTATCCATGTTTCACCGTTATCTTTCGATTTTAACAAACCTCTACCATAATATGATGCTCCGCTATATGTGGCTTCACCGGTTCCATAATATAATATTCCTATTTTATTTGATTTTGAAGCGTCGATTGCAATTGCACCCGTTGAAAGTGAAATTTCAAAATCAGTTTTAGGTGCCCAGTTTAATCCTCCATTTGTTGATTTCCATATCCCTCCGAATGCCGCACCTATATATATTATATTGGGATCAATAGGGTCATATTTTACAGAGGTTATTCTCGAAGAAATATTCCCGTATGAAAAATAATATCCCGGTGTAGGACCAAGATTACTCCACGTTACATTATTATCAAAATATAAACCGCTTTTTTTCGCTAAATAGTCCTTTTGTTTAAACGCATTTTCATATGCGTTTTCCGGTATATAGTTATTGGGAAACATTCTTTGTTCATAAAACCATCTCTCCCTTTTGAAAGCATTTTTATTGAGATTATAACTGTTAGCTTTATCGTAAGGATTATCCTTAATGAATAAATCCTGTGAAAAAACGTAAGAAGAAACAAGGATAAATATAAATATTAATGTGTTTTTCATAAATATTTTGTTTTATTATTTTAAGTTAACTTAAATAAATCTTAAATTAAAGAAAAAAATCTGAAAAATTTAAAAATACCTAAATTTGCAATATTTTTTTATTAAAAATTATTCTATTATCCTTAAAGAAGTTAAATTTTACTATGTGGATAAACAGTGAACTAAAAAGATTAAGCAGAGAGCCTGATTTTAAGCTGGCTTTTGAAGTATTTTCATCTATTATTTCTAAAAGCTGTCCTGATATTAATTTACTTGGTAAGTTATACAGCGAGAAAAGAGCAAATATAATTTTTGAAAATATCAAAAATTATTTTATCAGAGAAAAGCGAAAAATATTAATTATAAGAAAGCATAATTACGAAGCTCCGTTGGAAATAGTCGGTGCTAGAAAAGAAATTGAAAAAAATACATACTTCCAGAGAATCCAGTCTTCAATATTGCGGGATGAACTGCCCTCAAAATCTGACATTAAAGTGTTTTACGGAAATTATACTGATCATATTTATAATATATTCGATATATATATAAGGCTGAATTTAAAACGAAAGTGTGAACTGAATGCAGCAACACACTTGAACCGTGTAGGTGCTGTTGTATATCAGCTAAATATGAATGATGAAGGGACGTATAAATACAGCTCCATTGCTATGATGCACGATGCCATAGAGGATTTGATGGATTACTCGAAACTTAGCAAAAATAGTAAAATTCATATTAATTACTATAATTCCTTTTTAAATGATTTTATCCCGATAGATTTACAGCAACCCGTTAAAATACTTACAAATCATTATAATTTTATTTTAAATTATATTATTAAAAGACTTAAGGACGAGGATAAGTCTGTTAGCTTAAAAAATATTATTCGACCGCTTGAAAAAATGTTGAAATTAAAACTCGGTGACTTAAATGAATATGTAGAAAAAATGTATAATTTGTTGACTTTCTTCGAACCGGAAGGAGATTTAATCGAATCCGTAAAATGGGAATGCTATAAAAGTCTATATTTAAACGGTATTGCGGACGCTTGTAAGAATTGTGATGATTACAGACTTTTCGAAATTAAAGGAGTTGACCTGTCCGATAATGCACACGGAAAAGGTGCACTATCCACCAATGCAAAAATAAGGAATATTAATAAAAATATTCTATGGGGAATTATTGGCTACAGGATGCATTCAAACTGGAAACCGCTAAACGATAAAATCGAGGAAATAATTGAAGATGCTTTACAGTCGGCAGAGGCAATGATATTAAATGATTTGTTGCAATATCAATCCTCTCAAGATTTTATTATGTCAGCATTGTTTAAAATAAAAAAAATGGAAGAGGTGTTTTATACGTGAAAATATTTTAATGATTATCGACTAATTTTCATAAAGATAATAATTTTCTCATTTAACCAGCATCATCGTTTTTACACCCGAAGATTTTTCCGTTGTAAGCCTGTAATAATACACTCCGCTCGATAAAGGGTAATTGGAAACGGAAAATGGAATATTGTATTTTCCTGTTTTCTGGTATTCATTTACAAGTGTCGTAATTAATTTCCCTTCTACATTGTAAATATCGAGGTTCACGAATGTATTGTACTTAAGTGAGTAACTGATAATAGTATACGGATTAAATGGATTCGGATAGTTCTGGTATAGCTCATATTGAATAGGCTCTGAGTTTTTAGTTATCCCAATAGGTTGTTTTATTATTAAAATTTTATTTGGAGCCCATCTCCAGTTACCCGTATACCCAATATTAAATGTAGCATATAGTGTATCTGAACCTTCGTAATTTGGTGCAACATATAGAAAATTTATAGATAGAGTACTACTCGTAAAAACTATTCCATCTTTATGAACCAATTCAGAGTTAAGTACCTTTAAATACAGTCCGCCACCAAGGGTATCGAGTAATCCGTTATAAGCCGCAATATCAAGTCCGCCTTTTCCCGAACTTGATTTATTTATTGTGAACGTAAATTGAACTGACTGACCTTTGTATAAAGTATCAGGTCCCGAAAAAAATGCATTATTAACTGTACCAAATGTGTGGCAATTACTGCATCCTAAAGAAGTATTTTTTTTTGTTTTTTGGGAAATGCCGTTTGGCCAGGAATATGAGTCCGAGAGAAATATTGAGAAAGAAAAGATTACTATACAAAGACTTTTAATTAAGGAATCTTTCATATGATAATTTTTTGAAAAAATAATATATTTTTTTCAAAAAAAGAAGACCCTTATTTATGAAATAATAAGGGGCTTCTTACCGGCTACGTTTGATATTTTTTCATTAACTAATTTTTCTATTGTGGATTAGTCTGAATATTTATATCAAACCTCCTTACTAACCGGATTGCTTTCGGTAAAATTTACTTTTGTATATTTTATATCTATTTAATCATCAACATTTTTTTTATCGACGTGAAATTTCCTGCCTCGATTTTGTATATATATGTTCCACTCGATAATTTAGAACCGTCAAAATCAACTGAATAATTTCCTGCATCCTGCTTTTTATTAACAAGCTCAACAATTTTATTTCCCAGAATATTATAGACTGTCAATTTGATTATTGAAGTTTTAGCTATTTGATAATCAATTTTTGTTATAGGATTGAAGGGATTCGGATAATTTTGACTTAAGTCAAACGTAAAAGGTGTATTACTATTTTCTATACCTGTTGTAGTTTTTACAACAATGGTTTTATTTGGAGCATTGTTCCATGGTGGTGTTCCGGTTCCTGCAGCACCGCACGCATACATTGTAACAACACCGGGTGTTGATGGAGCTGTAAATGTAAATGTTTTTGTTGTTGGACCTGTAAACTTTGAGCTTTGAACTACCTCACCACTTAGCATTTTAATTCCTGTACTTGTGCCAATACCTAATGTTCCTGTACTTACTGCAATATCAATTCCTCCTCTGGTAAATGAACCCGTTGTTGATACCGAAAAAGTAAAATCATTAGTAGAACCGGCAGTAACCGTATCCGGACCACTAAGGAGTACTGTTATACTTGTATTTGGTGTTGAACTGTGACAATTACATCCTGTAGTATGAGTCTTTAAAGTGCAACCTGCAACACCGCTGGTATAGGAATATATTATTGCTGAAATACCAAAAAGTAGAAATAGAGCAAAAATACTAATTAAAAAGTGCTTTTTTTTGTGATATTTAATCATTAAAAACTTCTCCCAATAACATTAAATTTTGTAAACAATATAATATTAGCAATACTTATGCCAAAAAAAGCTTTATTTTTATTCAATAATTTATAATAAATTAAAATACAGAGGTTTAAATCATCAAGTTATGTAGAGAATCTCCCCTAAAAGGTAAAGCCATTATAAATGTGTGTTTTCAGACTGTTAAGTACAAAAAAGAAAAAACCTTACAGGGTTTTACTTTATAAGGTCTCGAAAACGAAAATGAAATGAGGAGGATTTGAACCCTTTGCAGTCATAGTAACTGTTCCGGTTGTATTCGGGGCGGTGTAAGTAAATGTTTTAGTGGTAGTTGTACCGGTAGCAAAAGGCTTAGTATGTACTATTTCGTCGCTTAATAACTTTATACCTGTAATTGTTCCATGTTTAACGGAACTTACAGCCACATCTATTCCACCTACTCCTGATACTCTTGCAACGGTGATGGTGTACATTCTTGTTTGTCCTACCTTTAAACTACAACAACAGCACTATTTGATGATGACTGATGGCAGGTACAACCCGGTGTTGAACCAAAAAGAGTTCTACCTGATACTACAGTTTTATTAAAAATGGTTCTTTCATATTACACTCCTTATTTCATATGAAATTAAAATATCAAATATAAATTCCTATAATTATTGCTATATTATGTAAGAAAAAAAAATAGTTAGCTGCAATTTGAACTGATGAAATTTCCCTTATTTTTTAAAAAAAGCCGACCCGGAGGAGGTCGGCTTTAGAGGAAGTTATGGATTGTTATGAAAAAGTTATTTGATATTTATAACATTAATTTTTTCAATAAGTTCCCAAAAAAGTAATAATAATTATTTTTATATTTTTTAATTTCCTTAATTATTGTATTTTTAGTAATTATACCTTTATATGAAACTCTCAACCAAAATAAATATTTATATAATTTTTGTTTGTATTGTAATTATTGTATTAGTTAAGTACCAGACTGACAATCAAAAGGAATTTATTGATTTGTATGTTACAAATATGATTGAGCAAAAGGAAGCGTTATTTAATATAGTGTCGGAGCTTCGAA